>NZ_QPFC01000231.1:0-2592 GCF_003427465.1 Nocardiopsis sp. TNDT3
GTGGCGGCCCCCGCCGCCACCGCACGGATCTCAGGCCGTGTCGCGTCGGCGCAGCTCGGCGCGTTGGACCTTGCCGGTGGCGGAGCGGGGCAGGCGCTCCTCGAAGGCGATCAGGCGCGGGTAGGCGAAGAGGGAGTGGTGCTCGCGGGCGAAGGCGCGGATCCGGTCGGCGAGCTCCTCGCTCGGCTCGTACCCGTCGGCCAGTTCGATCCATGCCTTGACGACCTGTCCGCGCAGCGGGTCGGGCAGGCCCACGACCCCGGCGTCGGCGACGGCCGGGTGCTCGCGCAGGGCCGCCTCGACCTCGTAGGGTCCGACCCGGTAGCCGGAGGTCTTGATGACGTCGTCGGTGCGGCCCAGGAACCAGAAGTAGCCGTCGGCGTCGCGGGTGGCCTGGTCCTTGGTGCGGTACCAGGTGCCGCCGAAGGTCTCGGCGGAGGCCTCGGGCCGGTTCCAGTAGCCCAGCGGGAACTGCGGGTTGCTGCGGGCGCGCAGGCAGATCTCGCCGGGTTCCCCGTCGGGGACCTCGCGGTCCTGTGCGTCCAGCAGGACGACGTCCCAGCCGGGCAGCGGGCGGCCCACCGAGCCGGGCTTGACCGGGATTCCGGGCATGTTCCCGAGCAGGGGGTAGGACTCGGTGGACCCGTAGTAGTCGAACGGGGTGACGCCGAACTGCTCCCGGAACCAGGTGATGAGGTCGGTGGTCAGCGGCTCGTTGGAGCAGCACACCACGCGCAGGGACTGGGGGTGGCGGCGTCCGGCGTCGGGCACCCCGGCGCGGAGCTTGCGCAGCAGGGTGGGGTTGACCAGGGCGGTGGTGACCCGGTTGCGCGCCATCGCGGCGAGCAGCCCCTCGGGATCGAAGCCCGCGCGGGGGCGGTGGACCAGGTGGGTGGCCCCGGCTCGCAGCGGGCCCATGAGCTTGGCCATGGACCAGGCCCAGTCGCCCGCCCCGTAGAACACGTCGCCGGGGCGCAGGTCGTGGCAGTAGCGGAACTCGTTGTGGCCCAGCAGGGTGCGGTGGGCGTGCACGATGCCCTTGGCCGCGCCGGTGGTCCCCGAGGTGTAGAAGATGAGCGCGGGGTCGTCGGCGGCGGTGTCGGCGGCCTCGTGGCGGGGCTCGCGGGCGGCCACGGCCGGGTCGTCCACGCTCACGACGCGGACGTCGGCGTCGAGCCCGTGGGAGGCGCGGGCGGCGCGGACGGCTCCCGCGGCGCGTTCCAGGGCGGCGTCCTCGGTGATCAGGACGGTGCTGCCGGAGTCGGCGAGCCGGTAGGCGATGGGGTCGTCGGCCCACAGCAGGGACATGGTGACCAGGACGGCACCGGTGCGCAGCACGCCCAGGTAGGTGGCGGGGGTGTCGGGGCGCTGGGGCAGCAGGACCGCGACGCGGTCGCCCTCGCGCACGCCCAGGGCGTGCAGGTGGGCGGCGACGCGGGCCGCCCGGTCGCGGACGCGGTCCCAGGTGACCTCGTCGCGGTGCCCGGTGTGGTCCTCGAAGACGAGGGCGACCCGGTCCCCGGGGTGGTGGTCGGCGACGTCGACGGCCATGTTGTACCGCTCGGGCACCTCCCAGCGCTGCTCGGAGCGCAGTCGGCGGTAGAGGCGCTCCCCCTCGGCGAGTGCGTCCGGGCCGGGGGTCTCGAAGGCGGCGGCCTCGGTTCCGGTGGTGGTCATCGGGTGGTTTCCCCTGTTCCTGCTGTGGTTTGGCGGTGGAGCGGCGGTTCAGCGGCGCTTGGCCAGGAACCGCTCCATCTCGCGCTGGGGCTCGCCGCTGGCGTAGGCCCGGGCGTGGACGTCCTTGGCGGCGGTGACGGCGTCGGTGAGGGCGGCGTCGTCGATCTCGCGCAGGCGGGCCTTGGTGAGCGCGACGGCGCCGGGGGGCAGGGAGGCCAGGGAGGCGGCGAGGTCGAGGGCCGCGGCGAGCACGTCCCCGCGTTCGGGGACGAGGCGGGTGAGCAGGCCCAGGCGGTGCGCCTCGGTGCCGTCGACCAGGTCGCCGGTGAGGGTGAACTCGATGGTGCGGGCCTTGCCGAGGATGTCCCACATGGCCCAGATGCCGGTGACGCTGGGGATGCCGGAGCGGACCTCGGGCTGGCCCATGCGGACGCCGGGGTGGCCCACGCGCAGGTCGGCCAGGAGCGCGAGCTGGAAGCCCGACCCGGCGGCGACGCCGTTGACGGCGGCCACGGTGGGCTTGTCGACGCCGCGCAGGGCCCGGTAGAGGACGTCGAACTCGTCGATCCAGGCCTCGGCGGCGGCGTGGTCCCCGGGGTCGATGGCCCGGGTCTCGGCGAGGTCCTGACCGGCGCAGAAGGCGTCTCCGGTGCCGGTGAGGACGACGGCGCGGCAGTCGGGGTCGGCTCCGGCCTCGGTGAGGAGCTCGACGATGCGGGCCCGCATGGCGGAGGTCCAGGCGTTGAGCTTGGCGGGGCGGTTGAGGGTGATGACGGTCGTGTGGCCCTCGGTGAGGGGTTCGCGGTGCGCCAGGACGAGTTCGTCGGACACGTGGAGTCCTTTCACATGTTCACAAGCAAGGGTGGTCGACGTACACCGTCGTGTTCGCCGGGGTGCCGGGGACGAGGGGGCCGC
>NZ_QPFC01000232.1:0-6266 GCF_003427465.1 Nocardiopsis sp. TNDT3
GGCTGGGCCGGGTGGGCCGCCCCTGCCGGGCGCTAGCCCACCAGGCCGCGGAAGGACCGCAGCGCCACGGACAGCGTGGCCAGGTCGAAGCGCTCGTTCTCCTGGATCTCCGACAGCGTGATCCCGGCGCGCTGCACCCGGTCGCCGTTCTGGTCGATCCACGCGGCGATCAACTCGGAGGGCTCCTGCGCCGGACCGCTCTCCAGCACCCGCGCGGTCAGGTCGGCGTGCGCCGCGTACAGGTCGTCGCGCAGCGAGGAGCGCGCCGTCGTCACCCACCGGTCGTCGCGCGGCAGGTCGATGACGCGCTCGCGCCACCAGCTGATGTTGAGCCGGTCGGCCAGCTCGAAGTAGAGCTCGGCGACCTTCTCCACCGGGCGACCGGTGCGCTGGGCGATCTCCACCAGGTCCAGCGTGGAGTAGGCGGGCACCATCACGGCCACCCGCTCGGCCAGCTCGGTCGGCACGCCCATCGACGTGTAGCGGTCGCGGCGCTCGACGAAGGCCTCGCGGTCGCGTCCCCGCAGCAGATCGACCAGCTGCGGCAGCACCTCGCCCACGCCGTCGGCGAAGTAGCCGATCTCGCTGCTGATGTCGAAGGGGAAGGTGCGGTTGCGCAGCAGCCACCGGGCGGAGCGCTCGGCGAGCTTGCGCGCCTCCAGCAGCAGGACGAGCTGGCTGTCCATCGAGATCTCGTGGTCCAGCTCCTCCAGCCTGCTCCAGAACCGGCGCAGCCCCAGCACGTCCTGCACCACCAGGTAGGCGCGGGCGATGTCGGCGGAGCTGGAGCCCAGTTCCTCGTTGAGCCGGAACGCGAAGGTCAGACCGGAGCGGTTGACCATCTGGTTGACGACCTGGTTGACGATGATCTCCCGGCGCAGCGGGTGGGAGCGCACGCCCTCGGCGAAGCGCTCCGACCGCAGGGGCGTCGGGAAGTACGCCGTCAGGGTGTCGGTCAGGTAGGGGTCCTCGGCCAGGTCGGACAGCTCGAGCTGGTCCTTGAGGCTGATCTTGGTGTACGACAGCAGCGTGGCGAACTCCGGGCTGGTCAGGCCCCTGCCCGCCGCGCGCCGCTCCGCGATCGTCTTGTCGGAGGGCAGGTCCTCCTGCTTGCGCTTGAGCACCCTGGTGCGCTCCAGGTGGCGCATGTAGCGGCCGTGGACGTGCAGCATCTGGCCGTCCTGCTTGCGAGCGGCGGCCAGCACGGTGTTCTGCGCGTCGTTGTTGTCCAGGACCAGCTCGGCGACCTCGTCGGTCATGTCGATGAACAGCTGGTCGCGGTCGGCCTTGTCCAGCTTGCCCGACCGCACCTCGCGGTCGAGCATGATCTTGATGTTGACCTCGTGGTCGGAGGTGTCCACACCGGCGGAGTTGTCGATGAAGTCGGTGTTGATCCGACCGCCCGCGCGGGCGAACTCGATCCGCGCGTCCTGGGTCAGGCCCAGGTTGCCGCCCTCGCCGACCACCTTGACGCGCAGCTCGGCGGCGTCCACGCGCAGCTGGTCGTTGGCCTTGTCGCCCGCGTCGGCGTGCGTCTCGGTGCTGGCCTTGACGTAGGTGCCGATGCCGCCGTTCCACAGCAGGTCGACGGGCGAGGTGAGCACGCACCGGATCAGCTCGTCCGGTGTGAGGCTGTGCACCCCCTCCTCGATGCCCAGGGCCTCGCGCACCTGCGGCGTGATCGGCACGGACTTGGCCGTGCGCGGGTGCACGCCGCCGCCCTCGGAGATGAGCTTGGCGTCGTAGTCCTCCCACGTGCTGCGGGGCAGGTCGAAGACGCGCTTGCGCTCCACCCAGGAGGTGTACGGGTCGGGGTCGGGGTCCAGGAAGACGTGGCGGTGGTCGAAGGCCGCGATCAGCCGGATCTGCTGGGAGAGCAGCATGCCGTTGCCGAACACGTCGCCGGACATGTCGCCGATGCCGACGACGGTGAACGGCTCCTCCTGCACGTTCACGCCCATCTCGCGGAAGTGGAACCGGACCGACTCCCAGGCGCCGCGCGCGGTGATGCCCATGGCCTTGTGGTCGTAGCCGACCGAGCCGCCGGAGGCGAAGGCGTCGCCGAGCCAGAAGCCGCGCTCGGTGGAGATGGCGTTGGCGGTGTCGGAGAAGGTGGCGGTGCCCTTGTCGGCGGCGACCACGAGGTAGGAGTCGTCGCCGTCGTGCAGGACGGTGCGCTCGGGGTGCACGATCTCGCCGTCCACGAGGTTGTCGGTGACGTCGAGCAGGCCGCTGATGAACTGCTTGTAGCAGGCCACGACCTCGGCCATCACCTCGTCGCGGGTGCCGTTCTGGGGCAGCCGCTTGCACACGAAGCCGCCCTTGGCGCCGCTGGGGACGATGACGGAGTTCTTGACCATCTGGGCCTTGACCAGGCCCAGGATCTCGGTGCGGAAGTCCTCGAAGCGGTCCGACCAGCGCAGCCCGCCGCGCGCGACCGCGCCGAAGCGCAGGTGCACGCCCTCCACGCGCGGGGAGTAGACGTACATCTCGAACCGGGGCCGCGGGTGGGGCAGGTCCGGGATCTCCTGCGGGTCGAGCTTGAGCACCAGGTAGGGGTGACCCTGGTAGTGGTTGGTGCGCAGGGTGGCGCGGATGGCCGCCAGGAACGAGCGCAGGATGCGGTCGTGGTCCAGGCTGGCCACGGCCTCCAGTTCGCCCTCGACCTTGCCGACGAGGACGTCGGCGCGCTCGTCGCGGCCCTCGCCGGGCTGGTCGGGGTCGAAGCGGGTCTCGAACAGCTCGACCAGCAGGTTGGCGATCCCGACGTTGGCCACCAGCACGTCGGCCAGGTACTCGGGGGTGAAGGTGGAACCGGTCTGGCGCAGGTACTTGGCGTAGGCGCGCAGCACGGTGAGCTGGCGCCAGTCGAGGCCGGCCCGCACCACCAGGGCGTTGAAGCGGTCGCTCTCGCCCAGGTCGCGCCAGGAGGCGTCGAAGGCCTCCTCGAACAGGCACTTGAGGCGCTCGGGAGCCAGGTCGGACTCGGGGATCGGGCCGAGGCCGAAGTCGTAGATCCACACCCGGCCCACGTCCCGGACGGTGACGTCGTAGGGCCACTCGTCGACGACCTCCACGCCCAGGTTCTCCAGGACGGGCAGGACGCGCGAGAGCGAGATGGGCTCGCCGATCCGGTAGAGGCGGAACCGCCAGCAGCCGGGGTCGGCGTCCTCGCGCTGGTACAGGACCGCGGAGAACTCGCCGTGGCGCCGCCCGGGGTCGGTGCGGGCGAGGAGCTTCTCCAGCTCGCGGATGTCTCCCGCCGCCGTGGCGGGGCTGTTGTCGACCTTGTAGGCCTCGGTGAGGCCGCCCGAGTAGCGCTCCTTGAACTCGGTGGCGCGCACGGGGCCGAAGGCCGCGGCGAGGGCGTCGTCGAAGTCCAGGTCCCAGGAGCGGGCCGCCTCGCGGACCTTCTCCTCCAGGGCGACCTGGTCGATGTCGGCGAGGGTGCGCCCGTGCTGGGCGCGGGCCACCAGGTACAGGCGGGCCAGCGGGGCGGCTCCGATGAGCACGTTGTGGTCCATCGTGGCGCCGTGGAAGGCCTCGGCGAGGACGTCCTGGATGTCCAGGCGCACCCGGGTGCTGTACTGGTCGCGCGGCATGTACACGAAGCAGGACATGTACCGGCCGCCGTAGGGGTCGCGGCGCATGAACAGCTTGGTGCCGCGCCGGTCGCGCAGGCGCAGGACGCCGCGGACGATGTTGTACAGCTCGCCCACGGGGATCTGGAGGAGTTCCTCGCGGGGGAAGGTCTCCAGCAGTTCGATGAGGTCCTTGCCGTCGTAGCTGTCGGCCTCGAACCCGGCCAGGGCCAGCACCTCGGCCTGCTTGCGGCGCATGATGGGGATCTGGGCGATGCTGGTGGTGCTGGCCTGGGAGGTGAACAGGCCGAGGAACCGGCGCTCGCCGACGATGTTGCCCTGGGCGTCGAACTTCTTGACGCCGATGTAGTCCAGGTACTTGGGGCGGTGGACCGTGGCGCGCGAGTTGGCCTTGGTCAGGACCAGGATGTAGGGCTCGCGGGCCTTGCCGCGGATCTCGGGCGGCAGGGCGGCGAAGCCGGTGGAGGCGGGCGAGTCCATGCGCAGGATGCCCAGGCCCGATCCGGGCTCGGGGCGCAGGGAGTCGTCGCCGTTCTCGTCGGTGACCAGGGTGTACTCGCGGTAGCCCATGAAGGTGAAGTGGCGGCCCGCGATCCAGCGCAGGAAGTCGACGCTCTCGCCGATCTCGCGCGGGTCCACTCCCCCGGCCACGAGCCGGTCGGGGTAGGCCGCCAGCTCGTCGGCGATCCGGATGGCCCGGTCGCTCATCTTGCCGGCGTCCTCGTCCACGTAGCGCACGTCGGCCAGGACGGACTCGACGCGGGCGGTGATCTCGCGCAGGCGCTCGGGGTCGGGCTGCGGGTCGATCTCGATGTGCATCCAGGACTCGTCGATCGGCAGCAGGCCCTCGCCGCCGGCCTCCGGCTCCACCCGGACCAGGCGGCCCTCCAGGTCGCGGCCGACGGTCATCTGGGGGTGGATGATCAGCCGGACCCCGGCGCCGAGGTCGCTGAGGGCCATGGTGACGGAGGAGACGAGGAAGGGGGCGTTGTCGGTGACGATCTCCACGACGCCGGTCTGCTGGTCCCATCCGTCGCGCTCGGCGTCGGGGGTGTAGACGCGGACCTTGGCCCGTCCGGCGGCGCGCCGGGCGCCGAAGGAGCGGTGGGCCTCGGCCGCGCCACAGATCTGCTCGGGGGAACGGCCGCTGATCTCCTCGGGGTCCGTGTGCCGGTAGTACACGGGGAGGAAGCGGCGGACGGCGTCGGCCTCCTCGGGGCTGATGCGCGCCCCGGGGGACCACTTGGCGGCCGCCTCACTGAGCAGCTTCTGGAGCTGGACGTCGGATTGCCCGGACATAGGGATCTCTCACTCCTTTGTGAGCAACGTCGCACGAGTGTCGGCAGAACGATCGGTCATATGACCTGTGAACTTCTGGGCCACTGCGTGATTCGGTGTGAACTCCCTGGGCCGCAAGGAGCCCACGACCGTGGTGGTTCGGATTGGGGTCGCGGGGCGCCGGACCTCGTTGTCCCCGCCCCGCCCGGTGCCAAGGCTACTGGCTTTCGGGCCCGGGGGCAGGACCAACACCGTTACAGGGCGGTTGCGGAGTGTTAGAAACAGATTGCGGTGATCGGTTACTGCGTACACGGGCCACCACCTACCCCCGAACAGGGGGGACATGTCGTTACCGAGCCGTTGCCTGGTGGACCGCGGTCATCACGGCCCGGGGGTCGGTCAGGTCGGGCAGGACGACGACCGCTCCGGCCTCGCGCAGCTGGCCCTCGGTGGTCGAGCCGTTGAGCACCGCGACCGGGGTCGCGCCGCCGATCACGGCGGCGCGCACGTCCGGGGCGGAGTCGGTGATGAAGACCGTCTCCTCCTCGGAGTAGACCCGGCCGCCCTCGCCCGAGGCGTGCAGGCGGATGGACTGGATGAGGCTGGACTTGGGGTAGTTGACCGAGCCGTAGCCGCCGATGGCCAGGTTGAGGTAGGTGTCCAGCCCGAAGGCGACCAGTTTGGCCGTGGCGTTGGCGCGGGTGCTGCCGCTGACCACGGTCTGGACGGTGTCGGGCATGGAGGCCACCGCCGCCAGCGAGGCCGCGGCGCCGGGCATGACGCGGCCCTTGGAGAGCAGCTCGTCCGAGCGGTTGCCGAAGGACTCCTCCAGGGCGTCGAGGAACTCGCCCAGGGAGCCGGTGTCGGGTTCGACGTCGACGTAGTTGCGGGCGCAGAACTCGAAGAACATCTCCGAGTCGGTCCGGCCCGCCGACGAGGTCAGGTAGACGAGGGGCTCACCGGTGACCTTCTCGAAGGCCTCGGCGTAGGCCGCCCTCGTCACCCGTCCCACGTCGAGGAGGGTGAGGTCGATGTTCCATAGCACCAGGCGGCTGATGGCGAACTCCTCGGGGCGCGACGGGGTGGGGCCCCTCCATCTTGCCGTATGGGCGCACAAGGGCGGAAACCTCCGTCCGGGTCCGGCCGGGAGGCGGAAGGGCGGCCGGGCCGGCCCGCGGGCCGGGCTTCACGTCCCCGCCGGCTGAGGTGGGCACGCGTTCGCGCCCCGGCCCCGCCAGCGGGCCGTCGGCCTACGGCCGCGTGGTCGAGGTCTCCTCCACGAGGTAGCGCAGCTCCTGGACCGCGAACCACATCAGTTCGTGGTCCTCCACCGCTCCCGAACCGGGGTCCTGGACGGCCGCCGCCACGTCCGCGACGGCGTCGGCG
>NZ_QPFC01000233.1:0-6985 GCF_003427465.1 Nocardiopsis sp. TNDT3
GCGCCGCCCCACCGGGCGGCGCCGTCGTCGGTCCTTCGGCCCCTCGGCCGCCGGGGCGTCAGCCCGAGCGCTCGACCACGTAGTCGCACAGCGCCTCGAAGGCGCCCCTGGCCGGGCTCTCGGGCAGGGTCGCCAGCTCCGCGCGCGCCTTGTCGGCCCAGCCGCGCAGCGTGGCCTCGGCCTCGGCCATCGCCGGGTGCACCCGCAGCAGCGCCAGCGCCTCCTCGGCCTCCTCGTCGTCCAGCGGACGGCCCAGCAGCGACTTGAGCCGCTCGTCCGCCGCGTCCCGGGAGCGCAGCGCGTAGAACATCGGCAGGGTCAGCACGCCCTCGCGCAGGTCGGTCCCCGGGGTCTTGCCCGAGTCGGTGCTCTCGCTCGCCACGTCCAGCAGGTCGTCGGCCAGCTGGAAGGCCATCCCCAGCGCGTCGCACGCCCGCGTGACCGTCCCGATCGTCTCGGGGTCGACCTTGCCGAACATGCCGCCGAACTCCGCCGACGACGCGATCAGGGAGGCCGTCTTGTCGCTGATCACCCGCAGGTAGTGGTCCAGCGGGTCGGTGCCCTCCTGGGGACCGGAGGTCTCCAGGATCTGCCCCTGCACCAGGCGCCCGAACGTGGTCGCTTGGAGCCGGACCGCCTCGGTGCCCAGGTCGGCGAGCATCTCCGAGGCGCGGGCGAACACGTAGTCGCCGGTCAGGATGGCGACGCTGTTGCCCCAGCGCTGGTTGGCGCTGGGCTCGCCGCGCCGCAGCTCGGCCTCGTCCATGACGTCGTCGTGGTAGAGCGTGGCCACGTGTGTGAGCTCCACCACGGCCGCGGCCGGGATGAGGTCGGGCACGGACGGGTCGCCGAAGTGGGCGGCCAGCAGCACCAGGGTCGCGCGGAAGCGCTTGCCCCCGGCGGCCAGCAGGTGGGACGCCGCCTCGGTCAGCAGGGGGTCGCTCGACGCGACCGACTCCCGCAGCAGGTCCTCGACCTTCTCCAGGTTGTCCTGGACCTCCCGGGCAAGGGCATCGTCGACTCTCGGCAGAGCGAGAAACCCGCTCGGGACAGCACCGCTCACCGTACAGCTCCACCTGTCGAACGGCACGGAGGTGACCCCGGGTGAGGGGGCCACCGCGTGCTCAGCACATGAACATGATCCGACTTGCCACGGTATCCGACCCGGAATGAACAGCCAAAGCCACACCCGGGTACGGAACCGGCAGGTGACGAATCCCAGGTCAGACCTGGTAATTGGTCACTCTGCCGGTCACTCGTGGTCAGCGCCCGCGTCCGTCCGGAAACCGCGGCCCGTACCCGCCGGTCACCGCGCGTTCACGGTCGCCGGTCACTCCGTGCCTCCGGCCTGCGTCGACGCCTGTTCGACCATCACCGAGGTCGGGGCCTGGTCGGCGTCGGCCGGGGGCAGCAGGTTGTCGAGCACCGCCCCCGGGTACACGCCGAGCAGCAGCGTCGCCGCCACCCCGATCGCGATGACCCCGCCCGTGGCCGCGCCCGCGCGCACCACCGTGGGGCCCTCGCCCTCCGGGTCCCGGAAGAACATCACCACGATGATCCGCACGTAGAAGAACGCGGTCACCGCGCTGCTCAGCACACCGACCACGACCAGCGGGACGGCGCCAGCGGCCACCGCCGCCTCGAACACCGCGAACTTGCCGATGAAGCCGCTCGTGAGCGGGATCCCGGCGAACGCCAGCAGGAACAGCGCCAGCGCCCCGGCCAGCACCGGCGAGCGGCGGCCCAGCCCCGCCCACCGGTCCAGGTCGCCCAGCTCCTGGCCGCCGTCCTTGGTCCGCACCAGCGTCACCACGGCGAACGCGCCCAGCGTGGTGAACCCGTAGGCCGCCAGGTAGAACATGGCGCCCGCGAGCCCGTCCGTGCTGCCCGCCACGACGGCGGTCAGGATGAACCCGGCGTGCACCACCGACGAGTAGGCCAGCAGCCGCTTGACGTCGCGCTGGGTCACCGCGATGACCGCGGCCACGACCATCGTCAGGACGGCCACCGCCCACAGCATCGGCTCCCAGGTCTGGGCCGAGCCGCCGAAGGGCACGAAGAACACCCGCAGCAGGGCGCCGAACGCGGCGACCAGCGTGCAGGAGGCCATCAGCGCCGTGATCGGGGTCGGCGCGCCCTGGTACACGTCCGGCTTCCAGTTGTGGAAGGGCACCGCGCCGACCTTGAACAGCAGGCCGATCGCCACCAGGCCGATGCCCATGAGCAGCAGCGGCTCGCCGTCTCCGCCCTGGAAGACGTCCGCGCCGCCCGCCTCGACGGCCGCGCGGATCTCGCCGAAGTTCACCGAGCCCGCGTAGCCGTAGACCATGGCGGCGCCGAACAGGAAGAACGCCGAGGAGAACGCGCCCAGCAGGAAGTACTTGACCGCGGCCTCCTGCGAGAACAGGCGGCGGCGCCGGGCCAGCCCGCACAGCAGGTACAGCGGCAGGCTCATGACCTCCAGCGCGATGAACATCGTCAGGAAGTCGTTCGAGGCCGGGAACATCAGCATCCCCAGCACCGCGAACATCACCAGCGGGTACACCTCGGTGTGCTGGGAGCCCGCCAGGATGTGCGCGCGCTCCTCCTCGCTCCCGGGCACCGTCGCCGCCTGCGCGGCGAACGCGTCGCGCCCGTCCCGGCGCTCGGAGATCAGCAGCAGGCTCACCAGCGCGAGCACGGTGATGGTGCCCTGGAAGAAGATCACCGTCCGGTCCACCGCCAGCGCCCCGGCGCCGACCGTCACCCCCGGCGCGTCCTCGGGCAGCGAGCCCACCTGGAGCACCAGCAGGACGAACGCGGCCAGCAGCGCGAGCGCCGCGAGCCCGATCTGGATGGCGCGGCGCCGCCCCTGGGGGACGAACGCCTCGAACAGCACGCCCAGAACACCGGCGGCGAACACCGTGAGCAGCGGCGCGAGCAGCCACCAGTCCATCTGCGGCGCCGCCTCGGTGATGACGGGAAGGTCCATGTGGGGGATCACTCCGCGTCTCCTTCCTCTTCCTGGGCGCCCTCGGCGCCCCCGGTCCCGCTGTCAGGGCCCGCGCCGACCTCCACGGTGCGCTCCACCGCGGGGTTGATCACGTCCAGCACCGGCTGCGGGTAGAGCCCGAGCAGGAGGATGAGCGCGAGCAGCGGGGCCACCGCCCACGTCTCCCGCGCGGACAGGTCGCGCAGGCCGGTCAGGTCCTCCCGGGTGGGTCCGTTCATGGTGCGCTGGTACATCCACAGGATGTAGAGCGCGGCCAGGACCACGCCGACCGCCGCGACGATCGCGGGGGCCGGGCTGAACGCGTACACGCCGACGAACACCAGGAACTCGCTGACGAACGGCGCCAGCCCCGGCAGCGCCAGACCGGCCAGGCCCGTCACCAGGAACACCCCGGCCAGCTTGGGCGCGATCCGCTGCACGCCGCCGTAGTCGCTGATGAGCGCGGAGCCGCGGCGGGCGATCAGGAAGCCCACGACCAGGAACAGCGCCCCGGTCGCGAACCCGTGGTTGACCATGTACAGGGCGGCCCCGGCCTGCCCCTGCGCGGTCAGGGCGAAGATGCCCAGGGTGATGAAGCCGAAGTGGGAGACCGACGTGTAGGCCACCAGGCGCATCATGTCGTTCTGCCCGATGGCCAGGATCGCGCCGTAGATGATGCTCACCAGACTCAGCGCCACCACCGGCCACACGAACCAGGACACGGCCGCCGGGAACAGCTCCAGGCAGTAGCGCAGCATCCCGTAGGTGCCGACCTTGTCCAGCACGCCCACCAGCAGCACGGCGGTGCCCGGGCGCGAGGCGCCCGCCGCCGAGGGCAGCCAGGTGTGCACGGGCCACATCGGCGCCTTGATCGCGAAGGCGATGAAGAAGCCGAGGAACAGCCAGCGGGCCGTGGCCGGGTCCACGGCGGCCAGGGCGCTGCCCTCGCCGACCAGGTCGCTCCACAGGAAGGTGCCGCCGACGACGTACACGCCGATCACCGCGACCAGCATGACCAGGCCGCCGGCGAGGCTGTAGAGCAGGAACTTGACCGCGGCCCTGGACCGGTCGTCGCCGCGCCCGTAGCGCCCGATCATGAAGTAGACCGGGATGAGCATGGCCTCGAAGAACACGTAGAACAGGAAGACGTCGGTGGCGGCGAAGACGCCGATCATCATCGCTTCCAGGACCAGGATGAGCGCGAAGTACCCGCGCCCCCCGTCCTCCCGGTCGTCGTGCTCGTGCCAGGCGGCCAGGACCACCAGCGGCACCAGCACGGCCGACATCAGGACCAGCGCCAGGGCGATGCCGTCCACGCCCACGGCGTAGCTGACGCCGAAGCGCGGGATCCAGGGGTAGACCTCCTCGAACTGGAGGGCCCCCGCCCGGGAGGTGTCGAACTGCAGGGCCATGGCCCCGAGCACGAGCAGGGTGGCGAGCGAGAAGCCCAGCGTGATCCGCTTGGCGGTCTCGGCCGGGGCCCCGCCCTTGGCCGCGGCGGCGGGCCGCACGGCCGTCGCCGTGGCGGTGGCGCCCGCGGAGGAGGCGGTGGCGGACGAGGCGGCCGAGGCCGCGGCCGTCCGCTCCGTGGCGGCCTTGGCGGTGCGCGGCAGCGCCCAGACCAGGACCGCGCCGACCGCGGGGAGCGCGATCGCGATGGTGAGCCAGGGGATCATGTCAGAACCTCACAGCCAGCGTCGCGGCGACGATGACGGCGCCGAAGAGCATGGTGAGCGCGTACGTGCGGGCGAACCCGGTCTGGACCCGGCCCAGCCCGCTGGAGGAGTCGCGCACCCCGGCGCCGAGCCCGTTGACCGCCCCGTCGATGACCTTGTCCTCGATGACGAGCAGGGCCCGGGTGAGCTGCTGGCCGGGCCGCATGAGCAGGCCCTCGTTGATCTCGTTGCCGTACAGCTCGCGGCTGGCGGCGACGGTGACGAGGTTGCCCTCGGGCGCGGTGCGCTCCACGGGCTTGCGCAGGTAGACCGCCCAGGCGGCGGCCACGCCCAGGACCATGACGCCCAGGGCGGCCAGTCCGTAGGGCGCGGTGAACGCGTGCACGACGTCGAAGTGGTGCGGGTGGGCCCCGGTGGCCGGGGTCAGGAAGCCCGCGAACCGGTCGCCGAGCGTGAGGAAGGCGCCCAGCGCGACCGACCCGACGGCCAGCACCACCATGGGGGCGGTCATGCTGACCGGCGACTCGTGCGGGTGCACGCCCTCGTCCCACCGCTTCTTGCCGAGGAAGGTCATGAAGACCATCCGCGACATGTAGAAGGCGGTGAGCCCCGCGCCGACGATGACGGCGGTCCCGAGCACCATGCCCTGGGTGCCGCCCACGCCGAAGGCCGCGGAGATGATGCTCTCCTTGGTCCACCAGCCCGACAGCAGCGGGAAGCCGATGATGGCCAGGTAACCGAGGCCGAAGGTGACGAAGGTGACCGGCATGACGCGGGCCAGGCCGCCGTAGCGGCGCATGTCCACGCCGTCGTTCATGGCGTGCATGACCGATCCGGCGCCCAGGAACAGCCCGGCCTTGAAGAAGCCGTGCGTGACCAGGTGGGCGATGGCGGCCACGTAGCCGACCGGGCCGAGCCCGGCGGCCAGGACCATCATGCCGATCTGGCTCATCGTGGACCCGGCCAGGGACTTCTTGATGTCGTCCTTGGCCGAGGCGATGATCCCGCCCGCCAGCATGGTCGCGGCGCCCACGACGGTGACCACGGTCTGGGCGACCGGGGCGCCCTCGAAGATGGGTCCGGCGCGCACGATGAGGTACACGCCCGCGGTGACCATGGTGGCCGCGTGGATGAGCGCGGACACCGGGGTCGGGCCCTCCATGGCGTCGAGCAGCCACGCCTGGAGCGGCAGCTGCGCGGACTTGCCGCAGGCGCCCAGGAGCAGCAGCAGCCCGACGGCGAGCAGCACGCCGTCGCTCGCGCCCGGGACGGCCGCGAACACGTCGCTGAAGCTGACCGCGCCCAGCACCGCGAACATGATCATGATCGCGATGAGCAGGCCCATGTCGCCGACGCGGTTGATGAGGAACGCCTTCTTGGCGGCCACCGCGGCGGAGGGCTTGTACTGCCAGAACCCGATGAGCAGGTAGGACGCCAGGCCCACGCCCTCCCAGCCGAGGAAGAGCAGCACGAAGTTGTCCGCGAGCACCAGCACGAGCATGGCGGCCACGAACAGGTTGAGGTAGGCGAAGAAGCGCCGCCTGCCCGGGTCCTCGGCCATGTAGCCGATGGAGTAGATGTGGATGAGCGACCCCACGAAGGTGATCAGCAGGACGAAGCTGATCGAGAGGGGGTCGACGAGCAGGTCCACCCCGGCGGAGAACTCCCCGACGGAGAACCACTCGTAGACGGGGACGGAGACGCTGCGGGCGTCGGCCGCCCTGCCGAGCAGGTCGAACAGGACGAGCAGCGCCCAGGCGAAGGAGGCGACCGGCAGGGCCGTGGCCAGCCAGTGCCCCCACTTGTCGGTGCGCCTGCCGCCGAGCAGCAGGATCGCCGCGCCCGCGAGCGGCAGGGCGATGAGCAGCCATGCGCCCGACAGCACCGCGCTGTCGGCCGCGGTCGCCACCACGGGTTCGGCGGCGAGGTACGCGTGAGATGTCACAGCCACGTCGCCTTCTAGTGCTTGAGCAGGTTGGCGTCATCCAGCGACGCCGACCTGCGGGTTCGGAAGATCTGCATGATGATCGCGAGGCCCACGACCACCTCGGCGGCGGCGACGACCATCACGAAGAAGGCGATGACCTGCCCCTCGATGTCCCCGTGCATCCGGGCGAACGCGACGAACGCCAGGTTGCAGGCGTTGAGCATCAGCTCCACGCACATGAAGACGATGATCGCGTTGCGCCGGACCAGGACGCCGACGGCGCCGATGGTGAACAGCAGCGCCGCGAGGACGATGTAGTTCATCGGGTCCACGAGGACTCGACCTCCTGCCCGTTGCCGTTGCCGTTGCGCGGCCCGTCCGCGTCGTCGGGACCGTCGGGGCCCACGGCCC
>NZ_QPFC01000234.1:0-9311 GCF_003427465.1 Nocardiopsis sp. TNDT3
CCCCGCTGCGCGGGTCCCCGGGGCGGTGCCCCGCGCCCGCGTTTCCAACGCCCTTAGGCTTCTTCACACCTATGCATTTCGGACGCGGGTCGATATTCTGATCATCTGGGGAGTGCGCGGTCAGAGCTGAGGGAGGTGAGTAGATGGGTGGGATGCTCACGATCGGTAAGGGCTACGACCCGCTCTACCTCACCAAGACCGTCGCCCCTGGAGCGGAGAACTTCTACCTCGACGCGGCCCACGGGTACGGGGAACCGCCAGGTTTCTGGTCGGGCCCGGGCGCCGAGGAACTCGGTCTGCGTGCCGGCTCGGAAGTCGACCCCGACGTCATGGAGAAGCTCTACGGTGCGTTCCTCGACCCGCGGGACGCGGCGTTCACCGACCCCTCGGTGCCCGCCCGGGACAAAGCTCGCCTGGGACGCCGCCCGGCCGACTACGCCTCGTTCGAGGCCCTGCTGGAGGCCAAGCTGGCCGCCGAGCCCGAGGCCTCGCCCGAGCGCCGGGAGCAGCTGCGCATCGAGGCCCGCCAGCAGGAGCGCCGGGCCCTGCAGTTCCTGGACCTGACCTTCTCCGCGGACAAGACCGTCACCCTCTTGCACGCCGGTCTGCTGGCCCAGGCCCAGCGGGCGCAGGAGGCCGGCCAGTCCGAGAAGGCCGAGCGGGCCCTGCGGGCGGCGCGCGAGGTGGAGGACGCCGTCAAGGAGGGGGCGGCCGCCGCCCTGGAGGAGACGCGCCGACTGGCGGGGTGGTCGCGTACCGGGCGCCACGGCAAGAAGGTGAACGGGAAAAGCACCGGCCGCTGGACCCCCGCCGGGGGCTGGGTGGTGGCGAGCTTCCTGCAGCACACCTCCCGCAACGGTGACCCGCAGATGCACGTCCACCAGGCGGTGCTCAACCGGCAGTTGTGCGAGGACGGTGTGTGGCGCTCCCTGGACGGCCAGGCCGTCTACCGGGTTCGTGCGCAGGCCAGCGCGGTCGGAGCACGGGTGGTGACCGAGCGGCTCTCACGCACTCTGGCCGCGGAGTGGACCGCCCGCCCGGACGGGCAGGGGTGGTCGCTGAGCGGGGTGGACCTGGACCAGGCCGCAGAGTTCAGCACCCGCCGTACGGAGGTCACGGGGCGGCTTTCGCAGTTGGTGCAGGCCTACCGGGACAAGCACGGGGCCGAGCCCAACGCCCGGGTGCTCTTTCGCCTGGCCCAGCAGGCCACCAAGGACACCAAGGCGCGCAAACGCAAGCTCGCGCAGGCCCCCAGCCGTGGTGAGGAGGTTCAGGCGTGGGAGCGGCGCACCATCCGCGCAGGGATCGACCCGCTCTCAGCCATTCCGGGGCGTGCGCTGGGACGTCGTGACGGCGCCCGGCGTGAGCAGGACGCCGCGGCCCTGGCCGAGGTCGAGATCGGCCGGGTGCTGGATGCGGCGATCGCCGACGCCCAAAAGGCCAAGGCCACCTTCACCCGGTTCGAGCTGGCCCGCCACATCTCCCGCCATCTGCCGCCGCACCTGGGCGGGTTGAGCGCCCAGCAGGTGAGCGGTTTGCTCTCGGAGCTGACCGAGGAGGCGCTCTCCCCGGCCCAGGGGCGGGCGCTGCTGGTGGAGGTCGCCGATGTGGTCGAGGTGCCCGAGGCGCTGCGCCACCAGGGCGTGAGTGTCTTTCGGGACCCCACCGCCCAGCGGTGGACCACACCCGAGCAGCTGGACCGCGAACAACAGTTCCTGAGCACCGCAGCTGAACCGGTCGCTCCTGCAGCTGAGGCCTCCGACGCGGCCATTCGGCTGCGCTGGTCCCCTGGTGCGGTGCCGACTCCTGGACAGGTCCACGCTCACGGGCTGTCCTTCGATCAGGCGGCCGCGGTGCACGCCATCCTCACCAGCCAGCGTCGCATCGACGTGCTCGAGGGCTTCGCCGGGACGGGCAAGTCCTACACCATCGCACGCGCAGCGGATCTGTGGCGGGAGATGACGGGCAAGCCCGTCACGGGCTTGGCGGTGGCCCAGAACGCCGCGCAGGTCTTGGCGAGCGAAGGCATGGACGACGCGTGGAACACCACCCGCTGGCTGCAGGCGGTGGACTCGGGAGCGGTCCGGGTGGAGCCGGGACAGCTGCTGGTGGTGGACGAGGCTTCCATGGTCACCACCGACCACATGGTGCGCATCGCCGATATCGCCCGCCGTGGCGGAGCCAAGCTCTTGCTGACCGGCGACAGCGAGCAACTGTCAGCTCCGGGTGCCGGCGGGCTGATGCGCCAGCTGGTCGCCGACCAGGGCTCCTTCGCGCTCACCGAGGTGCGGCGCTTCACCGCCGCCTGGGAGCGGGATGCGAGTGTGCGCCTGCGCGAGGGTGATGCGCAGGCGTTGGCCGACTACGACCGCCAGGGCCGGTTGCGGGGCGGTACCCGCCAGGAGATGGAGCGGGGCGCATGCGAGGCCTACATCGCCGACCACCTACGCGGACGCACCTCGCTGTTGCTGGCCGCCACCAATGCCAAGGCTGCGGAGCTGGCGGGATCGGTGCGCACCGAGCTGGTCGGATACGGGCTGGTGGATGACGTCCGCACCGTGGACCTGCGCGACGGCAACCGCATGGGTGTGGGCGATCTGATCACGGCACGCCGCAACGATCCGACAGTGCGGGTGGGCGACGGGAACCGCCGTCTGGTCAACCGTGATGTGCTGCGTGTGGAGCGCCTTGAGGACGATGGCGCGGTGGTGGCCCGTGTGGTCGACGATCGGGGTCGTCCGGGTGGCTATGTGACCCTGACCGCCGACTACGTGCGCGAGTACGTGGAGCTGGGCTACGCGGGCACCGTGCACGCTGCCCAGGGCCGCACCGTGGACACCTGCCACTCCGTGGTCGAGGCCGGGATGAGCCGGCAGATGCTGTACGTGGAGATGACCCGCGGCCGCGAGGGCAACTGGGCGTGGACGGTGGTGGAGGACCAGGGGGCGGACCTGCGCGGGCAGGACCCCGCCTCGTCTGCCTTCGAACCCGGCTCTGCGAAGGCCCACCGTGATCCTGTGGGGACGCTGGCGGAGATCATGGCCAACGGTCACGGGGATCTGACGGCGGTGCAGATGCTGCGCGCCGAGACCGACCGTGTCACCCACTTGGCACACCTAGGTGCGATGTGGAGTGAGGTGGTCGCGGAAGACACGTCGGCGTGGGCTCAGCGGCGACTGCCCCAACTGCTGCCTGGCGCGATCCACGAACGTCTGCAGGCCGACCCCTCCCGTGAGGCGCTCCTCGAGCGGCTGCACCGGGCTCGCCTGGCCGGTCTGGACGCCGATGCGGTGCTGCAGGCGGCGGTGAACGACGAGCGCGGTTGGGAGGGCGCTCGCAGTATCGCCCTTGTTTTGACCGCGCGTGTGGACGACCTGCTCGGGTCTTCGGTGGACCTAGGAGGGTCCTGGGCCGATCGCACACCCCACCTGAGTGACCCGGTGATGGATGCCTTCGCACGCCAGGTGGCCCAGGCGATGGACGCGCGCACGCAGCGACTGGGTGAGTTGGCCGCCGAGGATCCGCCGCCATGGCTGTGCGAGCACCTGGGCGTGGCGCCCCAGGACGCTCTGGAGCGCACCGCCTGGGTGTACCGCGCGGGTCTGGTGCTGGGGTATCGCGAGCAGTACGGCGACGACAGCGTCACCGTCGGCGTGCTGGGGCCGGACCCAGGCTTCCACCACCCCGAGAGGCGTGCCGCCTGGCACCGTGCCGCTCAGGCGTTGGGGCTGAATCCGGCTGACCGTGAGGCCGCCGCGGCCACCACCGGCCAGTTGTGGGAGCGGCGCGCCGCCTACGCGCGTGGGCTGGCGGGGGCGCCGCCGTATGTGGTGCCCGAGCTCAAGGCGGCTGCCCGTGAAGCCCAGGACCGTGCCGCTGAGGCGGAACGTCTACGGGCTCGGGCGGAGGCCAGTGACGATCCCGAGGAACGAAGGAGCCTGTTGACCTGGGCCGAGGCCAACGCAGACCTGGCCCGGATCGCGCAGTGGCGGACGGAGCGGCTGGAAAGCGCCCATGAGCGGCGCCAGGAGTGGATGCGCGAGAGCGAGCCACTTCGCGCGGCGGCCCTGGGCGCCGACGCCGAACTGCGCCGACGCTTCCCGGGGGTGAAGCTGCCGCCGCTGGAGCCGGTCTCGGGGGACGGGTCCGCCGTGGACACCAGGGCCGGGGCCGAACACGCGGCTGCCTTGGGGCTGGAGAAACTGCAGGACCTGGACCCGGCGCTGCGTCAGGCCATGGAACGCGCCGAGCGGGCGCGCGCCATCTTGGCCGCGCGCGGCCAAGGAGACGCCGGGCAAGAGCAGGAACGGCGCCGCCGCCAGGCGCGCCAGCGTGCCTTCACGGCGGAGCGGTCCGAGGCAGCGCCCCCTTCCCAGGAGCACGAACAGGCCGACCAGGGACGGACGCGTTCTGCGCAGCCCTCAGGCGTGGCCGAGGCCGTGCGTCGCGCAGCGGCCAAGGGGAGCCCGGGCACCAGAAGTGGTCCCCGCCAGCCGGGCACGGGCTTGGACGAGCAAGGGCGAGGGTTGTCGCGGTGAGGGGAGGCGAAGGTCATGAGCTCTGAGAACCAGCGCCCCTACTGGCTGGTGCCGACCCGCGACCTGGCTCCTCCCCCAAGCGCTTATGAGAAGGTACGGCCGTTGACCGAAGCAGAGCAGGTCGAGCTGCGCTCTCGGCTCAACGCCTTTGGCGGTTCCCGCCAGGTGCTCACCGCCTCAGAGCGCGACTATCTGGCCAGGTCGGAACCGGTCAGGGACATGGAGCGGGTGGAGCGGCTTCGTGCGCGACTTGAGGAGGCTGAGTCCACCGACGAGTTCGCCGCGGGGGTGGGTCAGGCATTGGCCTTCGCCGCGGGCGAGCGGGAGGGACCGGTCTCGGGAGGCATACCTGCGCACCATCCGCCGGTCGGTGCTGACCTGGGTGTGGAGGAAGCGCTGGTCCAACGTCTGCTCCGTGGAGAGCCACCAGCTGCGGATCGGCCACCGCGTCCACGTGCGCAGGCTTTCCTGGTGGGAGTGGAACACACGCTGATGTGGTTGCGGTGTCGTACCGACCAGGAGCCTTTGCCCTTGGATCCGGGGCGGGGCTAGCGGCCGGGGCCGCCGACCTTGCGCCGAAATCGCAGGTACTCCTCCTTGCTGATGTCGTTCTTCTTGACCAGCTCCGCCCTTTGCCTCTTGGCCTGGTCGCGGTGTTCGGGGGGCAGGGTGTGGTCGCGGACCTGTTCGTTGAGGGCGTGCAGGCGCGTCAGTAGCCGGTCGCGCTCACTGGTCTGGGGGTGTTGTTCAGTCTGGTCGGGTTCCCGCGCCGGTGCGTTACCAAGGGCGGTGCGTTCGCTGGTCGTGCGGGTGGCTGCGCCGTCCTCTCCGGCGGAGGCCAGGAGCCAGTGGCGTTCGTCGTCGCGGGCTGGGCCGGTGATTCGGTGCTGCGCAGGGGTTTTGGGGCAGTCGTTGTGAGCGAAGACCTCAGGGGCGGAGCCCATGACCTCCTTCAGGATGTGCCGGAAGTCGATCTCGTGGTGGGAGCGCCGGTCGGAGCGCTCGTAGGCCTGCTGGTAGGCGACGTGGAGCATGCTCAGGTCCTGCAGGAGTTCGGGGTGGTAGGCCCAGCACCAGTGCAGGTGGCGTTGAGTCCAAGGCCAGCGGGTGAAGAGGACGTCGCGAACCCATGCGCCCAACAGGCCGACGCCCTCACGTCGCTCCTGAGCGGTCATGGTCGACCAGTTCCAGGGCTGGGGTGGGCTTTGGCGGTCGTCCTTGTCGAGGTCTGCAACGGCGGTGGCCAACTCCTGGACCTGACCGGCCAGCTCCTCCACCATTCCCAGCCGTTCCAGAGCGAGTTTCAGTGCGCCTTGGAGTTGCAGGTCCCGGTCGGTGAGCTCCTGGGCGGTCTGGTCGAGGCGGGCGCTGAGCCTGCCCAAGTCGGTGCTGAGCACCGACACCGTGTTCAGCACGGTGCCCAGGACGGTATCGGGGTGGTTCTCGGCTGAGGGGGATGCGTCCGCCAAGCCCTCCCACAGTTCGCCTTCAGGCATCATCCCTCCTCTGTCTTGCACGTCGCCCCGGGCCTTCGTCCTTGTGCCGCACGACGGTGCGTGGGAGGCGCCCAGGCTCCTCGGACAGGCGGCTCACGTGCTGGTGGAAAGAGTAGAACCCTTGGTTCTCCGTGCTCGTGCTGAGCGGAGCCAGGTGCCTGCCCTTCACACGGGCTTAGTGCTTGCGCGGGTTGTGAACCAAGACTCGCTCAGCGGCCCGCAGACGGCTCGGCTTGGTCTTCAGACTCTTTTTTCTTTCGGGACTGTGACTCCTTGAGGGGGATCAGCTCCCGTGGACGGTGGTGAGTCCTGAGACCTCGTGGGAACGTCCTGTCAGCCTCAGCTCCGTACCTGGTAGCTGGGAGGTTCCGGTCTCTTTCTGCCCGGTCCCTTGTTCGATCATGGCACTAGGCTAGCCGCCGTGACGCCGCTCCCAGCGGTGCGGGAACCAAGGGAGGCGGTCGCTCTGAAGGCCAATCCGGATCTGACAGACGATGAGCACCACTGGGCGCTGTCGATTCACGAGGCCGCCCACATGGTGACCGCTATCGCTTTGGGGTTCAGCCCGGTACGGGTGTGGATGAACTTGGACCGGACGGAGCTCGACCAGCAGGGGCACACCGATGTGGCCGGTACGAGCACGGCCCAGTACTCCATCACCTGGGTCAGCGCTGGCGCGGTGGCCGAGGAACGTGCGGTCAGGGAATTGGGCTACGACGAGACGACCCACCCCGAGTTCTTCAGGAACTGCTACACCTTCAACGCCTATGGGGACAACGCGATGGTGCAGGATATGCATCTCGCTTGGCATGGGCATCCGCAGATGTTCGACAGCAAGGAGCGCGCGCTCCAGGACGCCAAGCTCCTGGTCTACGACGACCACCTGTGGGAGGCCACCAAGGCGCTGGCGTCCGTACTCAGGCTCAATCACGGTCCCGACCGAGGCTTGGACGCTCAGCGCGTACGTGAAGTACTGGCTCCCTACCGTGTGGAGTCCGCGGTTCAGGAACGCGAGCTCAAGATCTGGGCACCAGACAAGTTCGAGGAAAACCCCGACCTTTGGGCGCCTGACGAGCTTGAGGACAACTCTCACTTTTGGGCGCCTGATGAGCCTGAGGACACTCCTGATCTGAGAGCGCTGGCCGACAACCCCGATCTCTGGTCGCTGGCTGAGGGGGAAGCCGGGAACGTCACGCGACTGGACGCCCCCCGCGGGCTTCCTCACGTGAGTAAGGGTAAGTCGACCACCCCTAGGACGGTGCCCAAAGCGGCTGCCGTAGCGCAAGCACTGCGGGTGACCCGAGACAGCCGGCTCGCTCCTTCCAACCAAGCCGCGTCCGGTCAGCAGGCTGACACCCCGACACCCAGACGACGCCCGCAGAGCGAAGGAGGGGCGAACCCACACCAGAGAAGGGGTTTGTCGAGGTAAGGGGTGCAGACCACGGGCAATGTCGGTTCGGGAAACCGCCCTCAACTGGACTTTACAATGTAAAGCTAAGGGCGTTGTTCTCCTCCGCTTCCACGCCAACGACTGCCTGAAGATAACCTCGGGCCAGTTCAGCGGCCCTTTCCTGAGGTGCCCAAGCCCGGTCCCGGTACCAGTGGGTGATCTGAGCAGCCATCTGCGCCATCTCCCGGATGGCGTCGCGGCAGGCCTGCTCGTCCTGCAGGGCCTGCGTCTGCGCGGCGCCCAGGGCTCGGCCCGCCTCGCGCAGCCGGGCGGCCGCCACGGTCACCGAGGCCCGTACCGGCGGGCGTCCCGCGTGGCTCCAGTCCCGCTCGGCCGCCTCCAAGGCTGCGGCCACCGAGGCCGGAGCGGCGGCCGCGGCCAGGGTGAGCACATCAGACAGGGCCGCGACGCCCGCCGCGCGCGCACCCGCCCCCCAGGGGCCCCACATCTGTCGTTGGGCGCGCACCGCCTGCGTGATGCCCGCCCAGGGCCCACCCGCGTGGATCGGTGCCGGAGCGGGAGGTGCGCCGGCGAAGCGGGCGCGTACCCGGGACAGGGACAAATCCGGGGCCAGGGAGGCACCGGAGAACCACACCGGCTGGCCGTCGGGGGCCACGTCCCCGGGCAGGGCCAGGGCGTAGCCCGACACCTCCCCGGCCGCCGTGGTGCGCTGGCGCAGCAGCCCACCGCCCGCGCGCAGGGAGGCGAAGAACTCCTCCTCGGTGCGCGCGGCGGCCGCGGTACGGCGGGCCAGGCGCTCCAGCACAGCGCGTGAGGGCCGACCGCGGCCCTCACGCCGGGCCTTCTCGGTCTCGCCCCGGGTGGGGGAGGGGGCGGAGGTGTTGTCGGAGGCGCTGGTGGGGCGCAGGCCCAGTTCGTTCTCCAGGCTGCGGCACTCCTCGCGCAGGCGTAGGGCGTCGTTGTGGATGTTGGGGTTGGTGTCGTCCTGGCGGGCCAGGGTCGCGAGCAGGTGGATGTGATGGCTCTCGGCGCCGTCGTGGCGCACGGCCACCCACCGGCAGGCCCGGTCGTCGCCCAGAGGAGCCACACCGCCGGCCGCGGCGATGCGCTGGGCCACCCGCTCCCATTCGGCGTCGGTCAGGGGGCGGTCGGTGGGAGCCACGCGAATCGCGCAGTGCCACACGTGGCGGCGCACCTGGGGGCGCACGAACCGGTCCAGGCGCCGGGCCAGCACGCCCAGGTCGACGTCGGGGTCGGGGGAGCGGCCGGGGTCGGGCACACCCAGGGTGCGCCAGGCGCCCACCTGGTGGGGGTCGGTGTGCTCGTTGGCGCTTCCGGGCCCGTACAGGTACTGGAGCAGGCCGAGGGTGTCCTGGCCGCGCATCACCTTGGCGATCATCGCTGCGCGCCCGCGACGGCGTCCCCGGCGTTCTCGAGGGTGTCCACGGCGGCCGCGGTGCGCTCAAGCAGCCAACGCACCTGGTCGGAATCGGTGTGGGCCAGCGCGCGCAGGTCGGCGCCCAGGTGTTCCAGGGCGATGACGGCATCGTTGAGGGCCACCAGCGTTTGGCGGGCGTCGGGTGAGGTGGCCAGGGTTTCGCGGGCCACGCCCAGGGCGGCGTGGGCAGCGAAACCGCTCAGGGTCATCTCCTGGTCCTTGGCGGCCTGGAGCAGTAGGGCGTGCTCGTCGTCGCTGAGGCTGAGCTTGACGTAGTTGTCGCGGCGGATGCCGATCCTGCGGTTGCCGCGCCGGTGCTGGGGTGTGTCGTCCTCCATGGCCGGCTCCTTGCTGGGTGGTGTGGCGTTGCCTGGTGATGATGGCCGATGTGGGCGGCGGAGGCGAACGCGGGGCGGGAACTAGGGGCG
>NZ_QPFC01001452.1:0-2517 GCF_003427465.1 Nocardiopsis sp. TNDT3
GGCTGGCCGGGGGTCAGGGGCGCTCCGCGCCACCGGGCGCGCCCTCGGCCAGCCAGGCGTCCACGAGCCCGCGGATCCGGTCGGCGCCCACATCCCGGACCCCGGCGAGGACGAGGTCGTACTCCCGTCCGCCCAGCTCCCGGCGCGCGCTCTCGCGGGCCCGCACCACGAGGGGCGTGGCGGTGTCGGGCATGCCGCGCAGCACCTCGGCGCAGGCCAGCAGCCAGGCGCCGCGCCTCGGGTCGTGTCCGACGGCCATCACGGCGAAGGTGTCCAGGACCTCCGCGCACACCGGGCCCAGGCCGTGGTCGGCCAGCCGCCAGGCGCGCCGGGCGTGCTCCCAGGCCTCCCCGGTGTCACCGGCCCTCCAGGCGACGGTCGTGTACAGGGTCCGCCAGCCCGCCTCCACGTAGACGGGCGAGAACCCGCCCAGGCCCTTGAGGTCCTCGCCCGCCCGGTCCAGGACCTCGCGGGCCGCGTCCGGCTCCCCCGCCTCCCGCAGCCACTGGCCCTCGGCCAGGCGCAGCAGCACCATCTGTTCCTTCTCCACGGGCCGCTCGGAGCCGAGGAGCCCCCGCAGGTCCTCACGCGCGGCCTCCAGGTCGCCGAGGTCGGTGAGGACCTGGGCCCGGCGGACGCGGAACATCCAGTCCAGCGCCTCCAGCCCCGCCTCCTCGGCCCTGCGCACGCCGAGGGTGAGCAGGTCGCGGCAGCGGTCGAGGTCCTCGAACCGGTACAGGTCCACGGCCTGGACGAGCGCCTGGCACTCGCCCCAGGTGTCGCCGCACGCGCGGAACTGCTCCAGGGCGGCGTTCGCGCGCTCCATGGACCGCCCGGTGCGCCCGTTGACCGCGTCGAACAGCGACAGCAGCACCCCCACGAGGGCCCGCATCCACGGGTCGGCCTGGTCGGCCGCGGCGGCGAGGCGTTCGTGGGCGGCGCCGGTCGTCCCCTCCAGCAGCGCCCTGTACACCAGGCCGTAGACGAGCATGGGGTGCTCCTCGGCCCGCTGTCCGGCCTCTTCCAGGACGGCCTCGACCTCGCGTATGCGCTCCAGCACCGACTCGTGGTCGGTGGTCGTGTCGGCCCGCTGGAACAGGCAGCTGGCGTAGGCCACGGCGCGCCCCTCGGGCACCCGGTCGCCGACCATGTCCAGGACGTCCACGGCCCACTGGTGGAGCTGGCGCCAGGAGCCGCACAGGGTCCAGTACCACTGGGTGCACTCGACCAGGTCCAGGGCCAGTCCGGCGTCGCGCCGCTCGACGGCCCAGCGCACGGCGGCGCCGCAGTTGTCGGCCTCCGCGGCCAGCCGGGCGAGCAGCTCCCCCTGGCGCGGGCCGCGCAGCAGCGGGTCGGCCCAGCGCCACAGGTCGCGGACGTGGCGGGCGTGCGCGTCGCGCACGCGCTCCTCCTCCCCGCTGCTCGCCAGGCGTTCGGCGGCGTAGGCACGCACGGTCTCCAGCTGCCGGTAACGGGGCGGGGTGTCGTCACGGTCGGGGTTCTCGGCGATCACCAGGGACTTGTCGACCAGGGCGAACAGGACGGTCCACGCGTCGTGGCCGCCGATCTCCCCCTCGGTGCCGGGGTCGGCGCAGACCCGTTCGATGGCCTCCAGGGTGGCTCCCCCGGCGAAGATCGACAGGCGGCGCAGCAGGCGGCGCTCGGGTTCGTCGAGCAGGTCCCAGCTCCAGTCGACGACGGCGCGCAGGGTGCGGTGGCGCGGCAGCGTCGACCGGGCGCCCCCGGTGAGGAGCCGGAAGCGGTCGCGGAGCCGGTCGGCGAGCTGGGCGGTGCTCATGGAGCGCAGGCGCGCGGCGGCCAGCTCCAGGGCCAGAGGCAGGCCGTCCAGCTCGCGGACGACGCGGACGACGTGGGCGGCGTTGTCGGGGGTGACGCGAAAGCCCGGACGCACGGCGGCGGCGCGTTCGGCGAACAGGACGACCGAGGAGCAGGCGGCGGCCCGGTCGGCGGAGGCCCCCTCGGGCGGCATGTCCAGGGAGGGGACGGTCAGGAGCTGTTCGCCGGGCACCCCCAGGGGTTCGCGGGAGGTGGCCAGGATCCGCAGGCCGGGGCAGCGGGCCAGCAGCGTCGCCACGGCGGAGGCGACCTCCTCGACGATGTGCTCGCAGTTGTCCAGGACGAGGAGGACGTGGCGGTCGCCGACGAAGGAGACCACCCGTTCCAGGAGCGGAACGAGGGCGGCGGGGGCGTTGGGGGCCGCGGAGCGCGCCTGGAGCACGGCGTGCTCGCGCAGCTCCAGCGCGGAGGCCAGTGCCTGGGGGACGTCCGCGGCCGCCCTGGAGGCGAGTTCGACGAACCAGCCGCCGCGGGAGAGCAGGGAGGGAGCCCGCGCGGCCAGCGCGGAGGCGCTCTCGATCGCCAGGCGGGTCTTGCCCGCGCCGCCGGGGCCCAGCAGGGTGACCAGGCGTTCGCGGATGAGCAGGTCGACGGCGGTGTCCACCTCGGTGTCGCGCGGCACGAAGCTGGTCAGGGAGGCGGGCAGGCGCAGGGGCGGGG
>NZ_QPFC01000235.1:0-3700 GCF_003427465.1 Nocardiopsis sp. TNDT3
GTGTGGGGGCGGGGGAACCCGGGGTTGTCCATTGGAAAGAAGCCAGCCGTTCTTAAATCCCCGATCCCCTACGGACAAACCCTTCGCCCGTGGCCGCATGTGGCCATCGGAGAATAAAACCGAAAAAAACGGTCACGGCCCGTGTCCGCCGATCACCGAGGTCCGAGCATTGCGCCGGGATCCTCATTTCCCCGTTCTGCGGACAAACGCGTCCAAGCAGGCCCCGCCGTGCCCGGCGGCTTCAACCCGTAACCATTTCCTTTTCCATAGGAGATCGCCGTGGGTATCGGACGGGGAATTCCCCTCTTTTTGGAATCCCGTCCCTGAAGGCCGGCTCCTCACTCGCCCCAGGCGACCGGAAGGGAGTGCACCCCGTAGACCGCGGAGCTGTCGCGCATACGAACGCTGTTCGGCGGGACGGCCAGGCGCAGGTCCGGTATCCGCCGGAACAGCGTGCCGTACCCCAGCCGCAGTTCCGTCCGGGCCAGCTGGTGGCCCAGGCAGTGGTGGGCGCCCAGGCCGAAGGCCAGGTGCATGGGGCGCTCCCGCCCCGGGTCGAGCACGTCGGGGCCGGGGAAGGCCCGCGGGTCGCGGTTGGCGGCGGCCAGGGAGACCACGACCGCCTCCCCCGCCCGGACGCGCTCCCCGCGCACCTCCAGGTCCTCGCGGGCCACCCGCATCGCCCCGAACTGCATGATCGTCAGATAGCGCAGCAGCTCGTCCACCAGCCGCGTCATCGGCTTCGGGTCGGTAGCGGTGAGCGCCCCGCGCCACGGTCCGGGATGGGTGAGCAGGGCGAACGCGCCCAGGGCGAGCATGCTCGCCGTCGTCTCGTGCCCGGCGACCAGCAGCAGGAAGGCCATCGCCGCGACCTCCTCGTCCGTCAGGTCCGGGGCGTCCAGCAACCCGCTGAGCAGGTCCTCCCCCGGTTCGCGGCGCTTGCGGCGCACCAGGTCGGCCAGGAAGGCGTTGAGGTCGGCGAGCGCCGCCGAGACACGTTCCCGGGGCTGTCCCACGTCGAAGGCGACCGCCGTGTCGCGCTGGAACCGCTCGCGCTCCCCGTAGGGCACACCGAGCAGCTCGCAGATGACCAGCGACGGCACGGGCAGGGCGTAGTCGGTCACCAGGTCGGCGGGCGCGCCCGCCGAGAGCATGCGCTCCACGTGCTCCTCGGCGATCTCCCCGATGCGCGACTCCAGCAGGAGCATCCGCCGCCGGGTGAACTGCCCGGCCAGGCGCCTGCGGTAGCGGGTGTGCTCGGGCGCGTCCATCCGCACGAAGAAGCCGGGCGCCGCGGGAGGCGCCGGGGCCTGCCCCGGCGGCGGGACGCGGATGTCCTGCCGCGCGCTGAAGCGCTGGTCCACCAGGACGTCGCAGGCCAACTCGTAGTCGGTCACGAGCCACCCCCGCGTCCCGTCGGGCAGGGCCAGCCGGGTGATCGGCGACCTCTCGCGAAGTTCGGCGAAGCGGGGCGGCGGGTCCAGGGCGTGCTCGCGTGCGGTGGGCAGGCTCACGGGGCACGCCGACGGTGTCGGGGCGTCGGCCATGGACGTGCTCCTCTCGTCGCGGGACCCGCGCTCACGGGCGCGCGGACGCCCCGGCGTGGGCGGCGGCCATCGCGGTGACCAGGGTCGTGTGGTAGCAGGTGCGGAAGACGTAGGCGGTGGCCCGCTCCCCCGTGCGCCCGGCCAGGACCCCGGCGTCGAAGGGCGGACCGGGCAGGGAGCCGTCGGGGCGCTGGGCCCGGGCCAGCCGGTCCCAGGCCCGCCGCTCCAGCGCGGACGGCACCCCTCCGGCGATCCGCGCGCACAGGAGCAGTTCGGCGGTCAGGTCCAGATGGTCCTCGTCCAGGTAGGCGCGCAGCAGGCCGTCGAGCACGCGCCCCATGCGCGCGGCGTCCCCCGGCAGCGGCCGG
Source organism: Nocardiopsis sp. TNDT3 (assembly GCF_003427465.1). Lineage (NCBI taxonomy): Bacteria > Bacillati > Actinomycetota > Actinomycetes > Streptosporangiales > Nocardiopsidaceae > Nocardiopsis > Nocardiopsis sp. TNDT3. The sequence goes on from NZ_QPFC01000235.1 coordinate 1,916, forward strand.
GCCCCGAAGTCGGTGGCGTACAGGACGGCGTGGGTGACCCCGTAGGCGTCGTACTCGCCGGTGCCGCCCGCGTGCTCGGCCACGCAGGCGTCGTAGAGCGGCGCGGTGCCGGGCAGGTCCGCGGGGGCGGCGAGCCCGGCCAGGTCGAGGATGTGGCGCAGTTCCAGGGCCAGGACCGGCGAGGCCCCGGCGCCGGGGGGCCGCGGGGGCCGCCGCTCGGCCAGGGCCCGCGCGTCGGCGAGGGGCCCGTCCGCCGGACGGCCCAGGTCGGCGAGCAGCGCCGCCGTCCACAGCCGGTAGGGCGGGTTCTCGCCCTCCCCGCCGGGGGCGGTCGCGGCGACCGCGTCCCGGGCCAGCTCCGCGGCGGCGCGCTCCAGTCCCGCGGCTCCGGGCGGGGCCGGATCCGTCCGGCGCAGGAGGCGGCAGAGCATGAGCAGCTCCATGACGGTGGCCCCGGCGAAGTCGCGCGGCGGGAAGTGGTCGTCCCAGCGCGGCCCGAACCACTCCGCGTGGTCGGTGAGCCAGGCCAGGGCCGCGTCCAGGACGCCGGAGGCGGTGCTCGCGTCCGTCCGGGCCGTCGTGCCCGTCCCGCCGGTGGCGGCCATCGGTCCTCCCCGTCGCGTGCCGGGCGGGTCCCGGCGGTCCCCTCTTCCCTGCCGACGCTCCCGACCCTAGGTCGGCCCCGCTCACGGCGCTTCGGTCCGGAGGAGGAAATACGCGCCCCTCCCGCGGACCGGCCGGAGCCGTCCGGACGACGGAACCTCCTACCTGGGGAGGAGGATGCGCGAGAATGTCCGGGAATCGCGCCGCGAAGGGCGTCGTGAAGCGGTGTGGGGCCCCGGGTCGCGGGTAGGTTGAAGCGCGCGTTCACGCAGAGCGACCATCGAGCGACACTGGAGTGGGGACGGTATGGGAGACATCGACCTGGCGCTGATCGGGGACCTGTACCGCAGGTACCGGGACCCCCTGGCGAAGGTCCGGGACGCGCAGCGCGAGTTCCTCCGCCGCACGCGCGGGCGGATGACGCCGCAGCTGGACGACCTGGAGGCGGAGATCACCTACCTGCTGCTGCGCGAGACGCGGCCGGACACGGTGATGGAGCTGGGGACCTTCCACGGCTGGTCCACCACGTGGATCCTGTCCGCGCTGCGCGACAACGGCGGGGGGACGCTGCACTCCTTCGACATCGTGGACAACGTGGTGGCGAACGTGCCCTCCGAGCTGTCCCTGGGGCGGTGGGAGTTCCACAAGGGCGACATCCGCGAGAACATGTCCCAGGTCCCCGAGGGGATCGGGTACCTGTTCGTGGACGCCGCGCACAACGGCCGGTTCGCCAGGTGGTACCTGGAGTCGCTGTTCCCGCGCGTGGCCCCGGGAACGCCGGTCAGCGTCCACGACGTCTTCCACGGCAAGCGCGCCCTGCCCTTCACCGAGGGCGCCGTGGTGCTGTCGTGGCTGCGCGAGAACGGCACGGACTTCTTCACCCCCTCCCGCAAGAAGGCCCCCGCGCCCTACACCGCCCTCCTGGAGCTGCGGGAGGAGCTGGGGCTGGGCGAGCCCGTGCGCACCAGCACGGACAATCCGATGATCTACTTCCGGATGCCGGAGCACCGGGGCGCCCGGACCGGGAACTGAGGCTCCCGCGCCGGGCCGGGACCCCGGGGCGGCGCCCGCAGCACCGCCAGGTGGCGGGGTCCACACCGGTCGGGATCCCGGATCGCGCCCGCCGGTGACACCACGGGACGGCGGAGCATCCGCGCCGGGCGGGGCCTCCCGGTCTCAGAC
>NZ_QPFC01001453.1:0-1118 GCF_003427465.1 Nocardiopsis sp. TNDT3
AACAACGAACGAGGTGTTCGGTATGCGTTAGACCCGTGGCCCCCCGGCGCTCCTTCGTCACCAGCCAAACCACAACGACGAAGGACACACCACATGCACGACGACACTCCCCCCATCCGCGTCCCCGACGCCCTCGCACCCCTGCTCGACCGCTTCTTCGGACCCCAGTGGACCCAAGGGCTGCCCGAACTCACCCGGCGCCAGCTCGAACGATGGGACCTGCACCCCGTGGGCGCGCCCATGCACGGCATGGTCGCCCTCGTCGTCCCCGTACGACTCCCCCACGGGGACTCCGCCATGCTCAAGCTCCAGCCGGTGGACGAGGAGAGCCGGGGCGAACCCGACGCCCTGCGCGCCTGGAACGGCGACGGCGCCGTACGCCTCCTCCGACACGACCCCGGCACCGGCGCCATGCTCCTCGAACCCCTCGACCCCGCACGCACACTCGACACCGTCCCCATCGACCAGGCCCTCACCACCACCGGCTCCCTCCTGGCCCGCCTCACCGCACACCAGGCACCACAGGGCATGCGCACCCTGGCCGACACCACCCGCGCCATGGTCACCCGCGCCCAACACCTGGCACCACGCCTGCGCACCGCACACGAACGCGACCGCATGAACGCACTCGCCGCCCGCGCCCGCGAGATGGCACCCGAAGCCGGAGACCGGCTCCTGCACTGGGACCTGCACTTCCAGAACGTGCTCGCCCCCCTGCCCGGCGCCGACCGCGAACCCTGGCTCGCCATCGACCCCAAACCCCTCGCCGGAGACCCCGGCTTCGACCTCTTCCCCACCCTGCACAACCGCTGGGACGAAGCCCTCGCCACCGGCGACCCCCGAAAAGAGACCCGCCGCCGCCTGGACCTGGTCTCCGAGGCCGCCCGCGTCCCCCGCGACCGCGCACGCGCCTGGACCCTCGTCCGCGTCCTCCAGGAATGCGTCTGGGCCGTCGAGGACGGCGAACCCGGCCTGCCCCGCGTACCGGTGACCATCGCCGAAGCCCTGGGCGCATAACCACCACCGCCCCGGCCGCCCCCGACGCACGAGGTTGTCGTCGGGGACAGCCGGGGCGGACCAGGAACACCACCGCAGCACACCCCGCCGTGTGGCGGCAC
>NZ_QPFC01000236.1:0-2353 GCF_003427465.1 Nocardiopsis sp. TNDT3
TGCGCGGGAGGGTGGGCACCGCGCGTGATGATCACCCCAGAAGAGGTGGGAATAAGCCGGGACGGGGACGGAACCCCCGCCCGTCCTCGGGTTGGGGGTTCCGCGCTGGTCCCGGGCCAGGTCAGAGCCTTCGCCCGGAGCGAGTTCTAGCGCGTCTGGGTGCGCAGCAGGGCGGCCCACTCCGACGCGGGGAACGTCAGGTGCCCGGCTGCACGGTTGACGGTGTCGCGAACGTCCGCGCCCTGGGGGGTCTCCCGAACCTCGACACACTGACCACCCGTGTTGCTGTAGCTGGACTTGTGCCAGTCACTCAAAGTAGTTCCTCCAGTACCTTTCGCGACTGTTGGGCGGGGAGCGCCAACGCGAACGCGCGTTTGACCAGTTCCGACAGCCGCTCGAAGTCGTCAGTTTCGCCGTAGACGACATTACCGGTCAGGTGGTCCGCGCTCGCGGCCTTTCCGCCCCCTCTGAGGCGCACCATGAGCATGGGGGAGGTGATCCCGATCAACGCCGAACCCTCGGGTACCAGGTGGACGGACACCCGGCCCCCGTCAATCAGGGACAGCAGGTGTTGAGCCTGTTCGGTACGGACCGCGTCTGTAACGCATTCCAGCGCGTACACCGGGAACACAGCCGACACCCCGGGGTCGTTGCGCACTCGAAGCACTTCGTGACGAGAACACCGCAACGCGACCAATCGTCGGATATCCGTCGCGGACGACAACGGTTGGCCCTCCCGGAAGACGATCTCCGCGTATCCGGGTGATTGCAGCAATCCGGGAACCAGCACGGGAGAGACGTACTCGATCAAGGAGGCGGCTTCTTCGAGCATGCCCGCGTCCTGCATCCACGGGAGCAACGCGGACGGAGCGGTGAAACCCTCCCACTTGCGGACCAGCGCGCCGCGCATTTCCAGCGCCTTGTCGAGCTTCGCAACGTCGTCACGTGCTGGGACATAATGGTCATTTTCCCAGCGGGAAAGGGTTGACGAAGAAACCTTCGCGTGAGTCGCGAGCTTGCGCAGCGTATAACCTGCGCGTTTGCGTTCACCCGAGAGGTATGACCCGAAACTGTGATCCACCATGTCCCATACGCTATGCAAGTTGTCTCACTCACAACCAGTCCCGAGGAGGACACAAAGCACTTTCTGTGGGACACGGGGTTTCGGTCGGACGCTGGAGGCATGAACGATATCGAGCAGCGTCGAACGGACGCGAACACACGGCGGGACCCCTTCACCGAGGCCCGCGACGCCTTCCTCTCCCGGCGGGGACTCGCCTTCACCCTGGAATGGAGGCGCTTCCCCTGGACGTGGGGCGCGGACGTCGACCGCGCCCTCATCGGCCCCGCCTACCTGGGAAACGTCTCCATCGGGCTCAAGGACGACTGGACCTGGGGATGGCAGGGCCAGCACGGAACCTGGAAGTACGTCCAGCGGGACAGGCTCGACCTCCTGGTGGCCCAGGTGATCGAGACCCGCGCGGGATACGTCCCACCCCTGCCGCGCAGGCGAGGGCGGGACAGCTGACCGGTGACGGGACACGGGGGATCACCGAACCGGAGGGCGGTGGTCTCTCGTGCCGTGTGGGCGGTGGTCTCCCGTACTACGACCGGACGCGCGCGGGAGGGTGGGCACCGCGCGTGATGAGCACCCCGCAAGGGGCGGGGACAAGCCGGGCGCAGCCCGGGCGGCGGAGGGTGCGCACGTCCCGGGACCGGGGCTCACGCGGCGAGGTTGTGGTGCCTCCTGCTGATGAGCAGGGCGCCGAACACCGCCACGGCGGCGCACAGAGCGGCCATCCCCTCGTTGCCCAGACGCCAGTGCAGCAGCGCGCCGCTGACCGAGACGACGTAGAGGAGCCAGTACGCTCCGCTCTCCACCAGGTTGCCGTTACGGCCCTCCATCGTGCCCCCTGCCGTGAACGCGTGCCCTCACGCGAGCCTGACGGCACACGCCGTCTCTCTCTGAGACGCCGTGGTCACTCTCGGGGTTGACACGCCGTCGCGACCCGGGGGTGTGACGGTGGTTATGCGCACCGGTGACGCACGCCCACCCTGGTCAGGGCTGAGGCGGGCCGCGCCGGAGCAGGTGGGGCCGGAGCGGGCGGACCGCTCCCCGGCCGACCGCCCGGGGTCAGGGCCGGGCCGCGTCCGCGAGTTCGAGCAGGTCCAGCTCCTCGGCCGTGCGCGCCAGCTCGGGGTCCCCGGCGGGGCCGAACTCGACCATGTCGGCGTGGACCGCCCGGAGCCGCCACCGGGCGCGGGACACGTCGCGGCGCCCCCCGCGCGGGCTCAGGGCGTGGCGGGAGGGGGCGGCCTGGTCACGGACGGGCATAGCGCTCATGGATGGTCC
>NZ_QPFC01000237.1:0-10423 GCF_003427465.1 Nocardiopsis sp. TNDT3
GGTCGGCGAGTTCGGCCCGCTCGTCGGGGTCCAGCTCCTCCAGCTCGGCCCACTGCTCCTCGGTGAGGTCCGCCTCCTCCAGGGCGACGGCGTCGTCGTGGGAGAGGACGACCTCGCCCTCGCGGACCTCGCCGCGCCAGCCGCGGAGTTCGGCCGCCTCGTCCCGGGGCAGCATCATGACCTGGCGCCGGTAGTGCTTGAGGTCCAGGCGCAGGCGTCTGCCCTGGGCCCGCCAGATGTTGCCCGTGCGCTCGAAGAGGCCCTTGGGGTAGTACTCCACCACCAGCAGGACGCGGGTGAGGTTCTCCCCCAGGGGGTGGAAGGTCACGACGCCCTTCATGGTGCCCTTGGCGGCCTCGGTCGACCAGGCGATCCGCTGGTCCTGGACCTGCTCGGTGACCTCGGCGCTCCAGCTGCGGCTGGACCAGAAGACCTTGCCCCTCCAGTGGGAGGAGGTGTCCCCGGTGCGCTCCGCGCTCTGCACGCCCTTGGCGAAGGAGCCGAAGTCGGGGAAGCGGGTCCACTGGTTGTAGGCCACGCGGACCGGAACGCCCACGTCGACGTCCTCGACGATGTTGACCATCTTGCCGGGCTTGCCGCCCCCTCCGGAGGAACCCGTGCCCAGGCCCTGGCCGACCTTGTCCTTGAGGCCCTTCCTGGCCTTGTCCTTGAGGCCCTTGGCCCCGCCGGTGACCACGGCGTTGACCGGGTTCTTGCCCTGGGCGAGCTTGCCGCCGACCCCGGCCGCGACGGGGACGGCTGAGGCGCCCTCACTGGTGAGGCGCTCCACCGTGGCCCCGAGCCTGCGGGCCGCGCCGTGCACCACGCTGGTGGCCTTGGCGCTGAGGTAGTCCTGGAGGGCGTCGGCGAGCTTGGAGGTGCCCTCGTTCCTGTCGGCGGCCGACCGCAGCCGGGCCAGCGGCCCCCGGGAGTCAGTCGTCGCGGCCATCGTCGCCCCCCTTTCCGCCGGTGCCCGAGGCGCGCTTGCGCCGGGCGGGTTTGGCGGAGGCCGAGGCGCGCTTGGCGGTGCCCTTGGTCCGCGCGGCGGCTCCCTTGGTCCGGGCGGCGGTGCCCGAGGCGGCGCCCCGGGACGCCTTCGCGGCCTTGGGCCTGGTCCGGCGCTCGGGGGCGGAGTCCCCGCCCGGCTCGCCACGGGCCTCGGCGTCGCCGTCGTCCCGGGTCTCGTCCGCGTCCTCGACGGCCTCGTCCCGCGCGGCGCCGTCCTCGTCGGAGCCGTCCTCGTCGGAGCCGGAGGCGGCCCCGGCCGCGCCCTCGCGCAGGCGTTCGGTGCGGCTGTTGAGGGAGTCGGCCAGGCCGCCCGCCCACTTGCCGGCGATGTTGCCCGCCGCGGTCCTGCCGACGTTGAGCAGCTGCTCGCGGGACTGGCCCTTGAGCTCACCCACCACCGGGAGCGCGGAGACCTCCTTGAGCAGCCCCTGGGCGAGCTGTCCGGGTTTGATGTCGAGCTTCTTGGCCCCCAGGTAGAGGCCCAGCCCCAGGGCCAGCTTGAACTTCTTCCTCCGGCCCAGGACGTAGCCGCCCACTGCGGCGGCCACGATCTTCGCCGTGTCCCCCACGGGATCTCACCTCGATATCGCTATAGAAGACCTTGTTGGTACCGCTCGGCTTCCTCCAGCTGGTCCAGCAGTTCGTCCTCCGCCTGGTCGAACTCGCTCTCGGACAGCTCTCCGGCGTCGAGGCGCTCGGACAGTTCCGCCAGCTGCTGTCGGATGCGTGAGGGGTCGTACAGCTCCCGCTCCGCCGCGTCCAGGACCTGGCGCGCCGTCCAGTCGACGAACCGGACAGGCGCGGCGGGAGCGGTGAGGATCATGCTGAGGAGGCCCATGCCCCTGACTCCTGTTCGGTGTCCCCGCCCGGCGGGGTCACTGTTGGGGGGACGCCACGAAGCTGTAGGGCGGCAGGGGTCCGTTGACGCGGACCTCCATGTAGGAGGCCAGTTCCTGTTGGACCCGGGCCGCCTCGCGCAGGAAGTCCCCGGTGCGGTCCCGGTGCACGAGGAAGGAGGCGTTGGCCAGGCCGCCGTCCACGGCGGGCCAGGCGGACACGCGCTCGGCCAGTCCTTCCAGGGGCTTCAGGACGGCCTCGGCGTCACGGCGCCTCAGCTCCTCCACCGCCTGGGAGACCTGCTCCCCGAAGGCCATCCGTTCGGCGGGGGTGCCTCCCCCGGCCGCCTTGAGCTCCTCGTTGCGGGCCCGCAGCCCCTCGTCGGCGCGCAGCACGGCGCGCAGGGCGGCCTCCTCGTTGTGGCTGGCCTTGACGTTGAACTCCACCCGGCCCTGGAGCTGGTCCAGGAGCACGGAGTAGTGGTCGGCGAAGCGGGCCAGCTCGGCGGCGACCGCGTCGTCGTCCTCGCTCACCGCGCCGAAGCGCAGGGGCAGGACGCCGCGGGCCTGGGCCAGGTCCTGGAGCACGTTCTGGTGCGCCTCCAGGTCGCGCCGCTTGGCGCGCAGGCCCTCGGGGGCGTCGCTGACCGCGGCGGCCACGCCGTAGGCGCGGACGAAGCGCACCGGCGCCGCGTCCTGGCCAACCCCGGACAGTTTGACGCCGTCGAGGGACTCGTCGTCGCGGACGATCCCGTAGACGTAGGTGCTCACTCCTCGCCCTCCTTCTTGGCGGAGGAGCGCCGGCGGGCGCGCGCGGGCTGCTTCTCCTGTTCGTCGGACTGTCCCTTGGAGAAGGACTCGGAGATGGCCTCGGCCGCACCGGAGAGCGCGCCCTTGGACTTGCTGCGCGCGCCCTTCTCCATGCCGCTGTCGAGCAGGTCGGGGAGTCCGGCCCCGCCGCTGCTGGTCAGGTCGAGGCGGTTGCACGCCTCGGCGAAGCGCAGGTAGGTGTCGACGCTGGCGACCACGATGCGCACGTCGACGGTGAGGAGTTCGATGCCCACGAGGGAGACCCTGGCGAACACGTCGATCACCAGTCCCTTGTCGAGGATGAGATCGAGGATCTCGTAGAGGTTGCCGGAGCTGCGGCCGCCTCCGGATGACTGCTGCATCACCGTCATCGGAATCATGCTCCTTTCGTCGGTGAGGTTGTGGGGGGCAGGCTCCCCGTCCGCCCGGGGTCGGCCGGGCTCAGCCGTCGGAGCGACCGCGGGTGTAGCGCTTGCCGCGCTTGTACCCCTCGATCTCCCCGTCGGCGTCGAGTTCCACGGAATACGTGGCCAGCAGGCTCACCGTGTCCGGAACCCGGCGCAGTTCGAGTACTTCGAGGGTCAGGTCCCAGCCGTCTCCGGATCGTTGGAACCCGGAGACGCCCTCGACCTCCAGCCCGGTCACTTCCTCGAACTGCTCCTGGGCCTCGCGCAGACGCTGCATCATCGTCTTGCGTCGTCCCTCGCGCGGAGGGGAACCGTCGTCCTTGCTGTCCTGACTCATGGATCTCCTGGCCGTCGGCCATTATCCGAATTTCTCTTGCCATGCCCTTGGCTTGACCCACTACCGAGAAAGACCGGGACAAAACCTCCCCGAGGTCAAGGCGGGGGAAAACGGGCCGGCCGGGAACGCCCGGGCCGGGGAACCAGGGGAACGCGGGAACGCCCGGGGAACTCGGGGACGCGGGGGCTCCGCGTGTTCCACGGGTCGCGGGAAAGCGGGGATACGGGAGGGTCTCCAGGTGCCCCGGCCCCGGAAAACGCGGCACGGGAAAACTCCCGCGGGAATGTTCAGGACCGCAACCTCTTAACAGGAAAGGAAAACCGCGCTGCGACGCCGAAGGCTCCTCACCCCGCGCGCAGGAGGCGGAGCAGGGCGTGCGCCTCGTCCGCCAGCGCGTCACGGCACGGAGCCAGGTACGCCCGCGGATCGGTCAGGTCGGGCCGTTCGTCGAGCCGCGCGCGCAGCGCCCCGGAGAAGGCGTCGTTGAGCCGCGTGGCGATGTTGACCTTGGTCATGCCGCTGTCCACCGCCTTGACCAGGTCGGCGTCGGCGACCCCCGACGACCCGTGCAGCACCAGCGGCACGGGGACCGCCCGGTTCAGGCGGCCGATGAGCTCGTGGTCCACCCGGGCGTCGCGGGTGCGCATCGCGTGCGAGGTGCCGACCGCGACGGCCAGCGAGTCCACCCCGGTCGCGCGGACGAACTCCGCCGCCTCCTCGGGCCGGGTGCGCGCGCCCGGGGCGTGGACGCCGTCCTTGCCGCCGACCTCGCCGAGTTCGGCCTCCACCGCGACGCCGCGGGCGTGGCAGTAGCCGACCACCGCGCGGGTGGCCGCGACGTTGTCCTCGTAGTCCAGCGCGGAGGCGTCGAACATGACGCTGGTGACGCCCAGCTCGATCGCCTCGCGTACGAGCGGGACGTCGGTGGCGTGGTCGAGGTGGACGGCGGTCGGCACGGCCGCCTCGCGGGCGGCGGCGAGCGTGGCCAGCGCGAGGGGGGCCAGCGCCCCGTGGTAGCGCACGCAGTTCTGGCTGATCTGGAGGACGACGGGGGCCGCGGCGCGCTCGGCTCCGGCGATCAGCGCCTCGACGTGCTCCAACAGGACGACGTTGAAGGCGCCGACGCCCCCGCGTCGGGCGACGGCCCGCTCCAGCAGCGTGGTGATCCCAACGAGTGTCATGCGTACTCCTCGACGTGCACGGTGGGCAGGAACGCGCGGTAGGCCCGCGGGTCGGCCTCTCCCGCGGTGGGGGCGAGCACGGCGGCGGCGCCGAGCGCGGCGGCGCGGGCCAGGGTCCGGGGCCAGGGGTCGGCGGCGGCCGTGCCCAGGGCTATCGCGGCGGCCGCCGCGTCCCCGGCTCCGGTCGGGTTGCCGGTCACGCCCGGGACCGCGCCCGCCCGCCACCCCCGGTCGCCGTGGAAGGCCAGCAGGCCCCGGCTCCCGAGGGAGACGACCACGCTGCGGGCCCCGGCCCGCAGCAGTTGGCGGGCGGCGTCGGCGCCGCATCCGCCGGTGGTGGCGCGCAGCTCGTCCGCGTTCGGTTTGACCACCGCGGCCCCGGCCGCCGCCGCGGCCAGCAGCGCCGGGCCGGTGGCGTCGACGACGGCGGGAACGCGCGCCCGCGCGGCGACGCGCACCAGTTCCGCGTACAGGTCGTCCGGTGCGCCCGGGGGCAGGCTGCCGGAGAGCACGAGCGCGCGGGCGCCGGTCAGCGCGTCGCGCACCGCCTCCGTCAGCGCGGCCCGTTCCCGGGCGCTCAGCGGCGGGCCCGGTTCGTTGAGGACCGTGGTGTCGGTGCCCACGACGGTCAGGGTGCGCCGGGTCGTGCCCTCGATGGGCACCACCCGCAGACGGTGCCCGTCCCCGGTCAGGGCGCGGGCGATCCACCGGCCGGTCGGTCCGCCGAGGGGGGCGACCGCGAGCGTGGGCTCGCCGAGCCCGCGCAGGACCCGGGACACGTTGAGGCCCTTGCCGCCCGGGCGCTCCCACACGCGCGAGACCCGCAGGGAGCGGCCCGGTACGAGGGCGTCGACCTCGTAGGTCGTATCGACGGCGGGGTTGGCGGTGACGGTGACGATCACGTGCTCCTCCCGGAGGCCGCAGGTGTGCGGCGGTCGCGGCCGCGGACGGCCCGGGGTGTGCGGTCGCGGCCGGGGAAGACCCGGGGCTCGGTCCGGGCGCGGTCACGGTCGCCGGTCGTGTTCACGGGCGCTCCAGCAGTTCCCGGGCCAGCAGCGCCGCGCCCAGGCACCCGGCCTCGTCGCCCAGCGCGGCGGGGACCACGTCCGGACGCCGGTGGAAGGTCAGGCGGGCTTCGAGCCGTTCGCGCAGCGGGGCGAGCAGCAGTTCGCCGGACCGGGCCAGACCGCCGCCGACCACGATGACCCGCGGGGCGAGCACGGCGCTGATCCAGGAGAGGCCGAGCGCCAGGGCGTCCACGGCCTCGTCCCACACCCGCCTGGCGTCGGGGTCGCCCCGTACGAGGAGGGCGGCCACCTCACGGGCCTCCCGGGTGGGCCGCCCCGTGCGCTCGGCGTAGCGGCGGGCGATGGCCGCGGCCGAGGCGATCGCCTCCAGGCACCCGGTGGCGCCGCAGGCGCACGGCCCGCCGTGGCCCACGTCCACGTGTCCCATCTCGCCCGCGAAGCCGCCCGCGGTGTGCGCCCGCCCGCCCAGGAGCAGGGCCGCCGACAGGCCGGTGCCGATGGGGACGAAGACGGCGTCCTCGTGGCCGCGCGCGGCGCCGAGCCGCTGTTCGGCCAGGCCTCCGGCGGCCACGTCGTGCCCGAGGGCGACGGGCAGCCCGCAGCGCTCGGCGAGCCGGTCGCGTACCGGCACGTCGCGCCAGAGGAGGTTCTCCGACCACACCGCCACCCCGCGCCCGACGTCGACGATGCCGGGGACGACCGCCCCGACCGCCGCGACCGGGGCGTCCCGGGACGCGGAGCGCAGCTCCCCGACGAGGGCGGCGGCGGTGTCGATCACGGCCTCGGCGACGCGGGGTCCCGTGGGCGTGGGCGTCCTGCGGGCGAGGAGCACCCTGTGGTCGGCGTCCACGAGGGCCGCCTTGGTCAGGGTTCCGCCGACGTCGACGGCGACGACGGCGCTCACGTCGGCTCGTCCGCGAGGACGACCGAACGGGTGAGGTTGCGGGGCCGGTCCGCGTCGAGCCGCCGCCGTTCGGCGAGGGCGACGGCCAGGCGCTGGGCCACGACGAGGTCGGCCAGAGGATCCAGGTCGCTGGCGCGGAAGGCGGCGCCGGTGGCCTCGACCTCGGCGGCCAGGCCCGCGGGCGGCTCGCCGAAGGACCACACGAGCCGTCCCGGCTCGGCGATGGTGAGGGGGCCGTGGCGGTACTCCATCGCCGGGTAGGCCTCCGTCCACATCCGCGCCGCCTCACGCGACTTCAACGCCGCCTCGTGCGCCAGGCCCACCGTCCACCCCCGGCCGAGGAAGGTGATCTGTTCGGCGCGGACCAGGGAGTCCAGCGGGGCCTCCAGGGCCCGCTCGCCGTCGCGGGCGAAGCGCTCGACGTCGTGGCCCAGGTGGGCGCGCAGCAGGGCGAGCGCCGTCGTGGCGTAGCGGGTCTGCACCACCGACCTCTCGTCGGCGAAGTCCAGCACCACGCTCAGGTCGGCGAGTTCGGTGACCGGCGAGCCGGGCACGGCGGTGATCACGGTGGTGGGCACGTCCCGGGCCGCCCTGAGCAGGTCAGTGACCTCGGTCGTCGTGCCGGAGCGGCTGATGGCCACGACGCGGTCGTAGGAGCGGCCGGGCGGCACCTCCGAACCCGGGAACGCGTCGGTCCCGCCCTGCCCGGCCCGCTCGCGCAGGGCGGCGTAGGACATCGCGACGAACCAGGACGTGCCGCAGCCGACGACGGCCGTGCGCTCCCCCGGACGCGGCAGCGCGGGTTCGGCGGACGCCAGCGCGTCCGCGACGCGCCGCCAGCACTGCGGCTGGCTGGCGATCTCCGCGGTGACATGGGTGTTCATCTAGGATCTCCCTTGCTGGCTGCGGGGCCCTCGCGCCCGCCGCGGGGAGCGGCCCGGCGCCCTCGTCCGGACGCCGGATCCCCGTCCCCGCCCGCGGCCCCGTTCGCGGTGTGTCCCGCCGTGCGCCCCGCTGCCGGGTCGGGTAGGAGTGCTGTGACGGCCCGTCCTCCGCGTGCGGTGCGCGACGACGCGCACGAAGCATCGTTAGCCTGATTGTTTTTGATCGATATAGTCGGTTAACAGTCAGATTGGATCAACAGTTTGTCCTTGGGGGACGTCATGGACCGCCACCAGCGTTTGACGGCTGTGCTCGAACTGCTCTCCGAGCGCGGGTCCCTCTCCGTCGACGAGGCGGTGGAGGAGCTGGGGGTCTCCCCGGCCACCGTCCGGCGCGACCTCGACCACCTGGAGCAGCAGCAGCTCCTGACCCGCACGCGGGGCGGCGCCCTGGCCTCCTCCGTCTCCTACGACCTGCCGCTGAGCTACAAGGCCGCCCGGCACGCCGAGGAGAAGGAGCGCATCGCCCAGGCGATCGCGGACCTGGTCCCCCCGGGTTCGGTCGTCGGCCTCAACGGCGGCACCACGACCACCCAGGTGGCGCGCGCCCTGGCCCTGCACGAGAGCTTCCGCGGCGAGGACCCCGGGCGCGGCCTGACCGTGGTGACCAGCGCGCTCAACATCGCCACCGAACTCCTGGTGCGCCCCCACATCAAGGTGGTCGTCGTGGGCGGGGTCGTGCGCCCCCGCTCCTACGAGCTGGTGGGGCCGCTCGCCGAGCGGGTCCTGGAGACGCTCTCCCTGAACGTGGCCGTGATCGGGGCCGACGCCGTGGGCGCCGACATCGGCGCCATGGCCTTCGACGAGGACGAGGCCGCCGCCAACACGCTGCTCGCCCGGCGCGCCGAGCGGGTCATCGTGGCCGCGGACAGCCACAAGATCGGCCAGCGGGCCTTCGCCCGGATCCTGCCGGTCGCCGGTATCGACGTCCTGGTGACCGACAAGGACGCGGACCCCGACGTCGTGGACGGCTTCACCAGGGCCGGGGTCGAGGTCGTCCAGGCCTGAACCGCGGCCCGGGCCTGAGGGACTCACGGGCCGTTCCTTCCGTCCAGCGGCCGGTAGCCGACCCCGAGGGCGTCCAGGCGCTCCAGGTGCGCGCGCAGCCGGGCGAGGAAGTCGGCGCGGTCGTGGCCGCGCTCGCCCGGCTGGCGCCAGACGGCCTCGGCGAAGGCGCACAGGCGGGGGAAGAGCATGTACTCGGTGTGCTCCTCGGTGGCCACGTACTCGGTCCACATCTGGGCCTCGGCGCCGACGACGCGCCGGGCGGCCTCCCCGTCCAGCGCGGCGGGCACCGGTTCGAAGCCGAAGACGGTGGACAGCGGCACGAAGCCGCCGCCGAAGGCGAGGGGCTCGGCCGCGGTGTCCTCGTCCTGGTAGTAGTCGAGGTACACGTGGCTGGTGGGCGCCATGACCGTCTCGTGGCCGAGCCGGGCCGCGGCCTCGCCCCTCTCCTGCTCGCGCCAGGCCATCACCGCCACGTCGGCGGGGAGCGCTCCCCCGTCCAGGACCTCGTCCCAGCCCACCAGCGTGCGGCCGTGCTCGGCCAGGAACGCGGCGATGTACCCGGTGAACCAGCCCTGGAGCTCCTCCTCGTCCGCGAGCCCCAGCCGGCGGATGTGCTCCTGCACGCGGGGGCTGTCGCGCCACTCGTCCTTGGGGACCTCGTCCCCGCCGCAGTGGACGTACCGGCCGGGGAAGACGTCCATCACGTGCGTCAGGACGTCGCGGCAGAACCGCAGCGCGGTCTCGTCCACGTTGAGCAGGCGGGTGCCCACCCCCCAGCGCTCGCGCACGATCGTCGGGGCGCCGGTGTTGCCGAGTTCGGGGTAGGCGGCGATGGCCGCCTGCATGTGGCCGGGCATGTCGATCTCCGGGACCACCTCGACGCACCGGTCGCGGGCGTGCGCCACGATCTCGCGCAGGTCGGCCTCGGTGTAGTAGCCGCCGTGCGGGGTCTGGTCGTAGACCGGATCGGGGCTCGTGCCGAGGTCGTCGCCGACCACGGTGCGCGCCCGCCACGCGCCGACCTCCGTCAGCCGGGGGTAGCCGGGCACCTCGATCCGCCAGCCCTGGTCGTCGGTCAGGTGCAGGTGCAGGACGTTGAGCTTGTGCAGGGCGAGCAGGTCGATCAGGCGCAGGACGAAGTCCTTGGGCAGGAAGTGCCGGGCCACGTCCAGCATGAGGCCGCGCCAGCGCAGCCGGGGGTGGTCCTCCACGCGCGTGCAGGGGATGCCCGCGCCCCGCGCGGACGCGCCCGTCCGCCACAGCCGCGCGGGCAGGAGCTGGCGCAGGGTCTGCGCGCCGTGGAAGGCCCCGACCGGGTCCGCGCCGACGATCTCGACGCCGTCGGTGTCCACGGTCAGCGTGTAGCCGTGTTCGCGGGCCCGTCGGGGGTCCACGCGCACGGTGACGGGGGCAGGACCGCCGCCCGGACCGCCCCCGGCCCCAGGTCCGGTCAGCGGGGCCAGGACCTCGCGTAACAGCGCGCCCGCCAGCGCGGCCTCCGGTTCGACGCGCAGGGAGAGTCCGCGGTCCAGCCGGAGGGCGCCCGGACGCGGTTCCGTCAGCGTCGGCACCGGGATGACCGCGGGTCGGCTCGCGTCGTCGGGCATGCTCGTTCCCCCTTCTGGCCGCCTCGGCGGCGGCCGAGGCCGTCGCGGCGACCGTTCGCCCGCTCCGGCGGACGGGCGCGGCGCCCGGTCGGGCCCGGGCTCGGGCCGGTCACACCCAACGATCATTACATGAGCACATGATGATTACTAGTGAACAGAAGGAGGATCTAAAGCTTGACACCAATCAACCAGAACGTGACGATAGTCACTCATCGACTACCGGAGGGAGCGCTCACCATGGTCCTCGCGTACACCCGAAACGGACATGGCTGACACCGCGCGGCCCACGGGCGGGGTCGGAGCGGAGCGCGAACGCGCCCCGCTCCCCCCGCCGGACCGCCGGGGCGGTCGGGACC
>NZ_QPFC01001454.1:0-1675 GCF_003427465.1 Nocardiopsis sp. TNDT3
AGACCGTGATCGACAACGTCAACCCCACCATCGTCCCGCGTGCCCAGCTGCGCCGGGCCCGCCAGGAGAAGTCCGCCTAGCTGCGTCCCTCCCGGACCCCGCGCACCGGGTCTCCGCGCCTGCGACGGGTCCGGCGGTGCCTTCCCCGGGCCCGTGCCCCGCTCCCCGGCGGCCAGGCCGCCCGCGGGACGAGGTCCGGCACACGCGAGGGGGCGCCCCGACCGGGGCGCCCCCTCGCGTGTGTCCGGGGCCGTGATCCGTCCCCGCCGGGGCGGACGCGCGGGTACCGCCGTGCCTACTCCTCCAGCGCCTGCTCCATGCGCGCGATGTCGGCCTTCTGCTCGGCGATCACGTCGTTGGCCATGCGCATCACCGTCTGGTCCTTGCCCTCGGCCAGCACCTCCTCGGCCATGGTGACCGCGCCCTCGTGGTGGGCGGTCATCAGTTCCACGAAGAGGCGGTCGAACTCGTCGCCCTCGGCCGCCGCCAGCCGCTCCAGCTCCTCCTCGGTGGCCATGCCCGGCATGTCGCCGTGGTCGACCTCCAGCTCGCAGGCGGGCACGTCGCCGCTCTCGTCGTGGTGGGTGCCGTCCCCCTCCAGCCCGCAGAAGTTCTGGTGCGCAGGGTTCTCCCTGGCCGGACCGAAGATGTTCTCCTCCAGCCAGCTCTCCATGGCGGTGATCTCCGGGCCCTGGGCGTCGGCGATGCGGTCGGCGATGAGCTCGATGTCCTCGCGCTCGTGGCGCTCGGGTACCAGGTCGGTCATCTCCAGGGCCTGCGAGTGGTGCTCGATCATCATCACCAGGTAGGTGACGTCGGCCTCGTTGTGGCCCTGCTCCTCGGCGAGGGCGGCGATCTGGTCGGCGGTGGCGGGGGAGGAGGACTCCCCGGGCGCGCCGGGGGCGATGACGTTGGCCGACTCCTGCTCCTGCCCGTCCCCCCCGTCCGTACAGGCTGAGGCTCCGAGCAGGGCGAGAGCGGTTCCGGCCGCGAGTACCAGGCGACGCACGAGGTGTCCTCCGATGGGGTGGGGTGCGGACGGGGCCGCTGTGCCGGCGGGCGCTGTGCCCTGGGGCAACGTCCTGCGGGCTTTCTTACTCACTCGACGGGTGTTCTGTCCAGTCCCGGACCCGGGTCGGTGCCATCTCGTTCGACTTCGCGGTACCGGGCGCGGTGCCGGGGCGCCTCTCACCCCCGAGGGTTTCTGCGTGCTTTTGGCCTTCTGAAGTGCTGGATGTCCGTTCTCGGCGTTTCGTCTGGTTATTGCCAATGGGGAGGAGTAAAACCCATGGTAGTCAGTTGGATGCTTTGTGTATTTCCGGGGGGTGTGCGGTGGTGTCGGAGACGCGAAGGCCCGCGAACGGACTGCGGTGGGGGACGCTCGGAACGGCACCCCTCCTGGTCACCGCCCTCCTGGCCGTTCCCGGGGCCAGGGCCGACGGGGTGAGCACCGGCGGGGGCGTCGTGCACGTGGCCAACCTGCCCAGGCCGGAGGGGCTGGACGGCACCGCGTCCTACAACTCCGACCTGGCGTTCAGCGGCGACTACGCGATCGGCGGCAACTACGACGGCTTCGTCGTCTACGACATCTCCGATCCGGAGAACCCGAGCCGGGTCTCCACGGTCGTGTGCCCCGGGAGTCAGGGCGACGTGTCGGTCAGCGGCGACCTGCTCT
>NZ_QPFC01001455.1:0-2377 GCF_003427465.1 Nocardiopsis sp. TNDT3
CGGACCGCGCCGCGCAGCACCGAGAGCCAGCGCCGGTAGCGTTCGGCCGGTCCGAGGTCGGCGGTGAGCGCCACGTACCGGCCCTCGCCCAGGCGCTGTTCCAGGGCGTGGTCGACGGCCCGCACGTCGCGGCCGTCGGGCACCACGACCACGGTGCCGCGCCCGGCGGCCAGGGTCTGCACTGCGGCGACCGCCACCGCGTCCGCCCACCCGGTCCCGGGCAGGGCGTTCCACACCGCGCGGGCGGGCTGGCCCGCGCGCAGCGCGCGCAGGAACGAGGGGCCCTCGGGGTAGTCGGCCCAGGGGCCGGGATCGGGGGCGGCCCCGGTGGCGTCCTGTGTCGCTGCCGTAGCGGGGGGCGGGCCTGTCACGGTTGCGGGCGCCCGTGGGGTGTCGGCGGTGTTCGACGGGGCTTCAGGGCCCGTCCGGGCGCCGGGCGGGACCGCCTCGGGGGTCCCGCCCGGGGCCGTCCCGGGCGCCTCGCCCGAGGCGGTCACGGAGGGGGCGCCGTTCGGGTCCGCTCCGGTCGCCGCGATTTCCCAGGAGGGGGCCGCCCCCGGTGTCTTCGGATTTGCGCTGACCCCCGTGGCCTCCGAAGACGCTTCGGTCCCCGACATCTCCGGACTCACTCCGGACTCCGTTGTCCCCAGGGTCGTCGCGGTCGCTGCCGTCTCGGAATTCGCGCCGGAACCCGCTGTCTCCAAGGGCGCGCCGATCACGGCTGTCCCGGAACCCGCACCGGGTTCCAACATTTCCGGATCCGCGCTGGTCACGGCCGTCTCGGGTGCCGCTCCGGACTCCGCTGCCTCCGGAGCCGCGCTGACCCCGGCCGCATCCGGAGACGCGTCGGCCCCCGTTGCCTCAGCGGCCTCCGCTGCCTTGGCCGCCTCCTTCTCCACGCGGGCGTGGCGGGGCGGCACCGCCAGCCGCAGCACGTCGCTCAGCGTGCCCGCGTAGCGGTCGGCGACCGCACGGGCCAGCCCCAGGATCTCGGGGGTGAGCACGGGCTCGGGGGAGACCACCGCCTCCAGGTAGGCCAGCCGCCCCGAGAACTCCGAGGTCTCCACCCGCTCGGCCAGGAAACCGCCCAGCTGGCGGTTGTTGAACCGCACCTTCACCCGGCAGCCGGGCACCGCCGCCTCGTCCATGTCGGCGGGCACCCGGTAGTCGAAGTACCGGTCCAGGTGGGGCAGCGGGGTGTCCACCACCACGCGCGCGACGGGCAGCCGCTCGGCGGGCCTGCGTGGGGCCGGGCGGCGGGACCTGCTTGCCGCCCGAGCCGTGGCCTTCTCCTGTTCCGGCTCCTGTTCCGGAAGCTCGAAGAGGACCCCGTCGGGCTGACCGGGCTGCGCTGTCATCCTCCTCTGTCTACCAGAACCGTGCGACACCGCCCCGCGCACCGGGCGGCGCGGCCCGGCGCCACTGGTAGAACTGGGGAACCGACAGACCTCGGTGGAGGGGAACCCACGTTGAAGCTTGTCTTTGCCGGAACACCGCAGGTGGCGGTACCGTCCCTGCGCGCACTGATCGACTCCGGCCACGAGGTCGCCGCCGTGGTCACCCGTCCCGACGCCCGCTCCGGGCGCGGCCGGAAGGTCTCCGCCAGCCCGGTCGGCGAACTCGCCGAGAGCGAGGGCATCGAGGTCCTCAAACCCGCCAAGGCGGGCGACCCCGAGTTCCTGGAGCGGCTGGCGCACATCGCCCCCGACTGCTGCCCCGTGGTCGCCTACGGCGCCCTGCTGCCCCAGTCCGCGCTCGACATCCCCCGCCGCGGCTGGGTCAACCTGCACTTCTCCCTGCTTCCCGCCTGGCGCGGCGCCGCCCCCGTCCAGCACGCGGTCCTGCACGGCGACGACATCACCGGCGCGTCCACCTTCCGGATCGTCAAGGAACTCGACGCCGGTCCGGTCTTCGGCACCCTCACCGAGACCGTGCGCCCCACCGACACCAGCGGTGAACTCCTCGACCGGCTCTCCGTCTCCGGCGCCGAACTCCTCGTCCGCACGATCGACGGCATCGCCGCCGACCGGCTCAGCCCGGTGGAGCAGCCCGCCGACGGAATCTCCTACGCGTCCAAGCTCACCCCCGAGGACGCCGAACTCGACTTCACCGCCCCCGCCCTGCGCGTGGACCGCACGGCCCGCGCCTGCACCCCCGCCCCGGGCGCCTGGACCACCTTCCGCGGCGGCCGCCTCAAGGTGGGGCCGGTCACCCCCCTCACCGACGCCGACACACCCGCGCTCGACCCCGGCCAGCTGCACGCCGACAAGAGGCGGGTCCTGGTCGGGACCGCCACCCACCCGGTCGTCCTGGGCGAGGTGCAGCCGCAGGGCAAGCGCGCCATGGCCGCCGTCGACTGGGCGCGCGGCGTGCGCCC
>NZ_QPFC01000238.1:0-12160 GCF_003427465.1 Nocardiopsis sp. TNDT3
GGGCAGGGGTCCTCCCCCTACCCGGCCGCTCCACTCGGCCTGCTCAGCGGTCCGCGGTGCCCTCCCCGGCCAGCGCGTCCTGGCGGATGAGGTCGGCGGCGCGCTCGCCCAGGGCCAGGACCATGACCATGGGGTTGGGCGTCGGCAGCGTGGGGAACACCGACGCGTCGGCCACCCGCAGGCCGCGCAGCCCGCGCACGCGCAGGCGCGGGTCGACCACGGCGCCGTCGTCGTCGGCGGCGCCCATCCGGCAGGTGCCCGCCGGGTGGTAGACGGTGTGGGCGGCTCGGCGGCCGTACTCGGACAGCTCCTCGTCGCTCTGGACGCCGGGGCCGGGGGCGACCTCCCTGGTGATCCAGGACCGGAACGGCTCGGTGGCGGCGACCTCGCGGGCGATCCTGAGGCCGTCCACGATCGTCCTCTCGTCGTAGCCCTCGGGGTCGGTGAAGTACCGGAAGTCCAGTTCGGGCTTCTCGCGGGGGTCGCCACTGGCGAGGCGGAGCTTGCCGCGCGAGCGCGCGCGGGGGATGTTCGGCGTCATGCAGACCGCGTATCCGTCGGGCGGGGACTCGTAGCCCAGCCGCCTCGTGTTGTCGTCGAAGGGGACCTGGTAGATGTGGAACATCAGGTCCGGGCGCGGGTCGGAGTCGTCGCGCCGCACGAACAGGCCCGCGTCGGAGTGCATCACCGTGTTCGTCGGGACCGGCCTGCTGGTCTCCCACATGATGATCGACTCGGGGTGGTCGAGCAGGTTCTCGCCGACGCCGGGCAGGTCGTGGCGGGGTTCGATGCCCGCCTCGCGCAGTTCCCCGGCGTTGCCGACCCCCGAGAGCATGAGCAGCCGGGGCGAGTCGACCGCTCCCGCGCACAGGATCACCTCCCGGCGGGCGCTGACGGTGGTGCGCGTGCCGTCCTTCGCCGTGGCGCTGACCCCCGTGGCGCGGTCGCCGTCGAACAGCAGCCGGTCGGCCCAGGTCTCCAGCATGACGGTGAGGTTGTCGCGCACGTCCATGATGGGGTGGAGGTAGGCCACCGAGGCCGAGGAGCGGTGGCCGGTGTAGGGGTCGTAGGCGATGGACAGGAAGCCCGCCCCGCACGCGAAGCCGCCTCCGTGCGAGGTCAGGGCGTTGAAGTCCTCCACCACCGGGACACCGGCCGCCTCGGCCGCCGAGGCCACCCAGTCCCTGACCATGGCGTTGCGGTCCTTCTCGGCGACCGGGACGATGTTGCACCTGATCCGGTCCGCGTAGGACTGCACGGTGGCGTTGTCCCAGCCCTCGGCGCCCGCCGCGACCCAGTCGTCCAGGTCCTCGGCGAACGGCCGGAAGCTGATGAGCGTGTTGTGCGAGGAGCACCCGCCGAGCACGCGGGCCCGGGAGTGCAGGATGTGGGAGTTGCCGCGCGGCTGCTCGACGGTGGTGTAGCCGTAGTCGAGTTCCCCGTCCAGGACGCTCAGCCAGTCGCGCAGGCGCAGGACGTGCTCCAGGTTCCGGTCGTCGGGACCGCCCTCGATGAGGCACACGGTGGTGCCGGGGTCCTCGGTGAGCCGGTTGGCGATCACCGATCCCGCGGTGCCGCCTCCCACGATCACGTAGTCATAGGTGCTCTCGGTCGGGTCCACGGTCCGGGTCCTCTCGTCGCTCGGCCCCGTCAGCCGAACCAGCGCTGCGGTTCGGGGGACAGGTTGCGGTAGACGTGCTTGGCCTCGCGGTACTCGTCCAGGCCCGCGAGTCCGAGTTCGCGGCCGATCCCGCTGCGGCCGTAGCCGCCCCACTCGGCGCCGGGGAAGTAGGGGCCGTAGTCGTTGATCCAGACGGTGCCGTGGCGCAGGGCCGCCGCGACGCGCTCCCCGCGGGCGGTGTCGTCGGTCCACACTCCGCCGGAGAGGCCGTAGTCGGTGTCGTTGCCCAGCTCGACGGCCTGCTGCTCGGTCTCGAACCGCTCCACGGTCACGACCGGGCCGAACACCTCGGTCTGGACGATGTCCATGGCCCGGTCGCAGTCCACGAACACGGTGGGCCGGTAGAAGTAGCCCTGCGCGAGGTCCGGGTCGTCGGGCCGCCTGCCCCCGGCGATGATCCGGGCGCCCTCCTCGACGCCGCGAGCGACCGCGGCCTCCACCTTGGCGCGGTGCTCGGCCGACACCAGCGGGCCGCAGCGCACGCCCTCGTCCTGGCCTCGGCCGATGCGGATGGCCTCGGCGCGGCGGGCGAGTTCGGTGGTGAAGGCGTCGTGGACGTCGTTGTGCACGATGAGGCGCGCCCCGGCCGAGCAGACCTGCCCGGAGTGGAAGAACGCGGCGCTGAGCGCGTAGTCCACGGCGGTGTCCAGGTCCACGTCCGGGAAGATGATGTTGGGGTTCTTGCCGCCGAGTTCCAGGGCGATCTTCTTGACCGTCTCGGAGGCCGCCGCCATGATCCGCCTGCCGGTGGCCAGACCGCCGGTGAAGGAGATCAGGTCCACGTCGGGGTGCTCGGACAGCGGGGCGCCCGCGTCGGGGCCGCTGCCCGTGACCAGGTTGACCACGCCCGCCGGGACGCCCGCCTCGGTGGTGAGCTCGACCAGCTTGGCGGTGGTGACCGGTGTGATCTCACTGGGCTTGACCACCATGGTGTTGCCCGCGGCCAGGGCCGGGGCCATCTTCCAGGCGAGCTGGAGCAGAGGGTAGTTCCAGGGCGTGATCATGCCGCAGACGCCGACGGGCTCGTAGACCACCTTGCTGTGCACGCCCTCGGGCGCGGAGACCAGGCGGCCCGTGTCCTTGTCGGCGAGACCGGCGTAGTAGCGGAAGACGCCGGTGACGTCGTCGACGTCGATCCCGCCCTCCTCGATGGTCTTGCCGGTGTCGAGGGACTCCATGACCGCGATCTCCTCGCGGTCGCGCTGGAGCAGGTCGGCGATGCGGTCGAGGACGCGTCCGCGCTCCCCGGCGGGGGTGCGGGGCCACTCGCCGCCGTCGAAGGCGCGGCGGGCCGCGGCGATGGCCTCCTCGGAGTCGGCCCTTCCGCCCTCGCTGACGATGGTCAGGACGGAGGCGTCGGCGGGGTTCAGGATCTCCCGCACCCGGCCGTTGCCGGCCGCCCGCCACCGACCGTCGATGTAGAGGCTGGTGGCCGTCGCCGACCCCGGTTCCGCCAGGTACGGCACGGACGGAAGGGTTACGTAGAGTTCGTTCACGGGTCCGGTTTGCCCCGGATCGTTAGTCACAAACAGCCTCGTCTCATCAGACTCTTCCGCCATGTACGCCCTGTTGACCGGCCTGGTCTGCGCGAACAACCCGACCCAGTGGAATCGCCCGTGGTCCGGCCCGCGTCACATCCGGGCCAACAACTACTCGGAGTCACGATCGGGGGAGCGGCGGAACACCCTCGCCTGGGGAAGACGGGGACGAGAGTTTGACGTACATTGAGGTGTGCCCTTAGTTGAGGCATACCTAAGCGGGTTCGTCCGGACTCCCGAGCCCCCGCGGCACGGACCGCGCCCACCGCGCACCCCTTGAGGAAGGCATGCTGCTCGAACAGGAACGCCGTGACGTGTGTCTGACCGCCCGCGCCCTGGCCGCGGACCCGGGCACCGCGCCCGGCGAGTCGGGGACCGTCAGCGTCCGCAGCGGCGACCTGCTGGTCGTCACGCCCCACGGTGTCCGCCTCGACCAGATCCAGCCCGCCGACTGCCCGGTGATGTCGCTCGACGACCGCGTGCTGGAGGGAAGGCGCGACCCCGCCGCCGAGGCCACGCTGCACATGGCCGTGCACCGCCTGGCCGCCGAGCACGACCGCGACGTCACCGCGGTGGTGAACGCGTTCACGACCGACACCGTCGCGGTGTCCTCGGTCCTGGCCGAGCTGCCCGCCATCCACCACCGCGCCGCCGGTCTGGGCGGGGCGATCGCCGTCACCCCGTACACCACCTACGGCACCGGCGAGATCGCCGACCACGCCGTCAAGGCGCTCAAGGGCCGCGACGCCGCGCTGCTCGCCGACCACGGCGGCCTCGCCCTGGGCCGCGACCTGGGGCACGCGCTGGAGAACCTGCGGCTGCTCGACTGGCTCAGCGGCGCGTACCTGAGGGCCCGCCAGCTCGGCGAGCCCCGCGTGCTGTCCGAGGACGAGCTGGCCCGGGTCCGCGAGCGCGACACCTACGGCTGGGCGGGCCCGGACATCCTCTGAGGCCCCGGCCGAGCCTCTGCGGCCAGGCCGTCGGAACGCGCCTTGGCGTCCCGGCCGGTTCTCCCCGTCCGCGCCGCGTGGGCGGCGGTGACGAGGTCGAGCGCGCACCTCTACCCCAGGCCCCAGGTCGGGGAGCCCGGACGGCGACGCGGAGAACGCGTTTCGAACCCGGTGCCGGGGAAGAGGAAAAACGGGTGTGGACAACCCCCCACGCGACGCCCGGAACGGGACAATGGTGCCAAGACCGATGCCGAACGGCAGGAGACCCCATGCGCTGCAGCTACATCCGGCTCCTCGTCAACGACTACGAGGCCTGCTTCCGCTTCTACTCCGAGGTGCTCAAGCTCCCCGTGCTGCGCGGGGACGAGGGTAGCCGCTACGCGGAGTTCGACGTCGAGTCGGGGACCCGGCTGGCGATCAACCAGCGCGAGGTGATGGCGGAGGCCCTGGAGACCGACACCGCCGACCCGGCGCTGCCCAACCAGGACCGGTTCGCGGTGATCTTCGAGGTGGACGACGTCGACGCCACGGCCGCCAGACTGGTCTCGGACGGCGCCCGGCAGGTGATGGAGCCGCGCGACTGGACCGCATGGGGTATCCGCGCGGCGCACTTCCGCGACCCCGACGGCTACCTGCTGGAGATCAACAGCCCGCTGATCCCCCTGGCGCAGGTCTGATCCCGCCTCCCCGGACGGGCTCCCCTCAGCCGGACAGGTGCTCCAACAGCAGCTCGTTCACCCGGTCCGCGCGCTCGACCCCGAGCAGGTGCGCGGCGCCGGAGACCACCTCGAACCGGGCTTCGGGGATCCCGTCCGCCAGCCTCCGGCCGTGGCCGGGCGGCAGCATCGGGTCGTGGGCGGCCGACACCACCAGGGTCGGCACCCGCACGGAGGCCACCAGGTGGCGCTGGTCCATCCCGGCCACGGCGTCGCAGACCGCGGCGAAGCCCTCCGGGTCGAGCCCGCCGAACTCCTCGGTCAGCCGGGCCACGACCCGCGGCCGCTCCTCGCCCATGTCCGGGGTGAACCAGGGCCGCACCACGTCCGCGGTCACCGAGTCCAGGCCCGACGAGCGCACCCGGGAGGCGAGGAGGTCCCACCGGTGCGTCCGCGGGGTGCGGGGCGCCGCGGCCAGCAGCACGAGGCGTTCCAGGGTGCGCGGCGAGTTGGCCGCGATCCACACCAGCAGCGCCCCGCCGAGCCCGGCGCCCACCGCGTGGACCCGGGTCAGGCCCTGGGCCTCCAGGACTCCGAGCAGGTCCAGGGCGAGTTCCTCGACGGTGTAGGGGCCCTCCGGGGCCGGAGAGGAGCCGTGCCCCCGGTGGTTGACCCGCAGGACCCTGTGGTCGCGGGTGAGTTCGGGCAGCTGCGGTTCCCAGACCGACATCGTGGTGCCGAAGGGCGGCACGAGCAGTACGACGGGCGCGTGCCGGGGTCCGTCGAGCCGGTACTGGAGCGGAATCAAGGTCATGGAACCTCCGAGTCGCCAGAACGCCAGGCTATCGGCAGAGCCCCGTTCGGGGCCGCACCCTTTCCTCCCGTTTTCCGTCCGGTGGAGGACCGTAACTGACCTCCACTCTCCCTAGAGTCCTCGTGTACCGAGTCGGGCAGGGCGAGAAAGCGGTGGTCATGGTGGTCACGACGGCGACGAGCACGGTGGACGTGGAGCGCGCGAGCCTCCTGCGGTTCCTGGAGGACCAGCGCGACTTCCTGCGCCTCACGGTCCGGGGCCTGGACGACGAACAGGCCGCGCGGCGCACCACGGTGAGCGAACTGACCCTCGGCGGGCTGGTCAAGCACGTGACCCGGGCCGAGCGCAACTGGATCCGGTTCGTCCGTGAGGGAGCGGTCCACCCGAAGGTGGACTACGAGGATCCGGCCACCTGGGAGGAGCAGGCCGACAGCTTCCGGTTGCTGGAGGGCGAGACCCTCGACAGCGTCCTGGCGGACTACGCGCTGGCCGCACGGGAGACCGAGGAGTTCGTCAACGGCCTGCCGGACCTGGAGGTCAGCCACCGGCTCCCGGACGCGCCGTGGTTCCCCGAGGGCGCCTCCTGGTCCGCCCGCGACGCGCTGCTGCACGTCATCCGCGAGACCGCGCAGCACTGCGGGCACGCCGACATCCTGCGCGAGGCCCTGGACGGCCAGAAGAGCATGGGCTGACACGGCGTTCCCCCGTTGGCGGACTATCATGGCGATGTACATGGACTCCATATCCGGTGTACATCGCCATGATGCGAGGTGGAACATGAGCCTGACCCAGATCGACGTCGACGACGAGGCGCTCCAAGAGGCCATGCGCCTGTCCGGCACGCGCACCAAGAAGGAAACGGTGAACCTGGCCCTTCGGGAGTACGCGCGCAGACACCGGCGCATCGCGGCCCTGGAGCAGTTCGCCGACCTGGCCAAGGACTGGGACTACGAAGGCTGGAAAGAGCAGCGGGCGGCCGCGAAGGAGCCGTACACGTGATCCGGTTCCTGATCGACTCGTCCGCGCTGTGGCGTGTGCTCCGGGACGAGAAGTACAGGCTGGCCTGGCGTGAGGTCATCACGGAAGGCGCCGTGGGCTCGTGCACCGTACAGCGTGTCGAGTTCCGTCGCTCCGCACGCAACCTCGACGAGTACGAACAGTTCAACGACATGTTCGAGGTGCTCCACCCGAACGTCCCCGTGCCGAAGAGCGCCTGGCAGTGGGTGGAGTCCGCCCAGTACCGACTCCTGCGCGCGGGCGCACACCGCGCGCTGTCGTCGGTGGACCTGCTCATCGCCGCCACGGCCGCCCACCACGGACTCGTCGTCCTCCATGACGACGACTTCGCGACGGCCGCGCGCCACCTCACCGACCTGAGGGAGCGCCGGATCCAGGACATCCCCTGAGAGAACTTCCGGGAACGGTGGGAAAACGACGGGGGCGCCCCCACTGACCTGTGGGAACGCCCCCGGTTACGAGGTGGCGAGGGTCGCTTCCGCATCCCCCCTCAAAGTACGGAAGCGACCCTCGCGCTGGGAAGCGGCCGGCGACTCCTCCCCCCTGGAGTCGCGGCCTTGAAGGCCTGCCGCGGAAACGACCCGGTCGTCCCGCGTTGATGGAGACACTACCCACCACAACCTCGAAGAACAACCCTGAGTCACGATGAACTACTTAAAGTGATCGTCATTCCTCGGCAGGCGGCGGGCCAAGCCCGTGTGCGTAGCGTCAAACCGGGGTCATGACGGGGCGCTCGGGGACCACGCTTAGCCTGGTCTGGTGAGATCACCGCTCCTCAGCCCACGGTGGCTCGGCATCCACCTGCTCGCCCTGCTGGTCGGCGTCGTCTGCGTCGCCGGTACCGCCTGGCAGTTCGTCCGCGCCTTCGAACCCGACCGCGAGGTCATCACCAACCCGGTCGCGGACCTGGCCGGCGCCGTGCCCGTCTCGGACCTGCTCGAACCGGGCCAGTACATGCGCCCGGACTCCTTCGCCAACAGCGCGGTGGAGGCCAGCGGCAGCTACGACGCCGACGCCCAGCTGCTGGTGCCGCGCGTCGTGGACGGCGTGCGCGGCTACGACGTCATCGTCCCCCTGGTCACCGACGACGGCGCCGCCGTCACCGTCAACCGGGGCTGGGCCGAGGAGGGCCAGGACATCCCGCCCGTGCCGGGGGGCGAGGTCACGGTCACCGGCTGGCTGCTGCCTCCGGCGGGCTCGGAGGGGGTCGTGCCGGTGGACGTCTCCGAGGGCCAGGTCGAGCGCATCGCCACGTCCGTGCTCGTCAACGAGTGGGACCACCCGCTCTACGAGGGATACGTCACCCTGCCCGAGACGGACCCTGCCACCGCCTCGCTCGTCCCCGCGCCGCCGCCCGAGCCGCCCACGGGGTTCACCGTCAACTGGCGCAGCCTCAGCTACACCGTGCAGTGGGCGATGTTCGGCGTCTCCGCCGTGGTCTTCTGGATCCTGCTGATGCGCCGGGAGCTGCGCGAGGGCGGCTCCCGGGAGGATCAGCCCGCGGTCGCGGGCTCCTGAGCCCGTCCGGCCTCGCGGTCCTTGGCCTGCTCCGAGCGCACGATCCGGTGCTCGACCACGAAGCCGAGCACGGGGATGGTGCCCGCGAGCGCCACGCCCAGCGTGCGGGAGGCGCTCCAGCGGCGGTCCAGGGCGACCCACAGGACCACGAAGACGTAGGCCATGTAGATGTAGCCGTGCGGCATCGCGATGTAGAGCATGAGCGGCGACTCGGGGCCGAACCAGTGCTCCAGGCCCTGCGGCGCGCCCACCAGGGAGAAGCGGGCGGTCTCCCCGACCAGGTACTTGGCGGGCATGGCCACGAAGGTCAGGCCCAGCAGGAAGACTCCGGTCACGTACGCGAGCACCCGGTACAACGCGAACGACACGCGCCTCTTGTCCACGGCTGATCCCCCTCAGACGACTGCGTCCCCGCTCCGGCGAGACAGGTCCGCGGGCGGGCGAAAATCAGCCTAAACGCTGTCCGGTACCCCGGGCGCCCGGGGTACCCGGGGCCGGACGATCTCACGTCACCGCAGGTCGGGTCACCTGCCCGAGACGCGGTCCGGGCTGCTCCACCGGCCGTCGGACTCGGTGGTCCACGCCTTGGGGATCATCCGCAGCGCGAGGTAGGCGTCCACGAGCCGGATCGGGAAGAAGAGCAGGCCGTAGACCAGGTAGGACGGCCGCCGCCGGATCGCCGCCATCAGGCAGGTGAGCATGTAGTCCGGGATGAACAGGCCGATGGCGATCGCCAGCAGCGGCAGGAAGGCCGTCACCGCGGTGAAGGCCTCCCCGACGAACGGCAGGCTCAGGAAGAACTCGCCGCCCAGCGTCCCCGCCAGGACGAACAGGCCGACCACGGTGGTGACCAGCAGCACGGCGGAGACCAGGACCACCTCCAGGATGTACAGCGCCAGGCAGGCCCAGAACAGGCTCGGCCACACCCGGTGGCGCCGGATGGTCTGCCAGAAGCCCAGCGTCCACCTGGTGACCTGCTTGTAGTAATCCCGGAAGGTGAACGGGTCCTGGCTGTAGGCCTTGGTGTCGGGGTTCATCGAGACCCTGCCGAGGCGCTTGTGGTGCACCTCGAAGGTCATGTTGAAGTCCTCGATCACCAGCCCCTTGGGGTTGACGTCGATCTCCCTGAGCGCCTCGCTGCGGTAGACGCTGGCGAAGCCGGGCACGATGAAGGCCGTGTTGGCGTGCCGCCAGGTCTGCCCGAAGCGCATGAGGTACTGGAGCATGAAGTACAGGCGGTCCCGGTAGGCCGAGATCATCCGGCCGACGAAACCGCGCTCCCCGGGCTTCCACTCCGAGACGACGAAGCCCGCGACCGCCGCCACCGACGGGTCGGCCAGCTGCCTCCGGGCGCCCTCCACGTACCCGGGGTCGAGCTCGGTGTCGGCGTCCAGGATGAGGACGCCGTCGTAGTTGTCGGTCAGCGAGAACTCCTCGATGACCGCCTCGATGGCCCCGGCCTTGCCGCGGTTGGCGAGGAGTTCGAGGACGTTCACGCCGGTCTTGGCCGCGATCTGGGCGGTGGAGTCCCTCGACGAGTCCGAGACCACGTAGATGTCCCAGCGTTCGAACAGCCCCATGGCGGAGGCGATGGCGCCGCCGATGACGGGTTCCTCGTTGTGCGCCGGGATGATGACGGCCAGGGACACCTCCCGCCCGGAACCCTCCGCCCGGGCCGCCATGGCCGCCGAGGCGCCCCCCTCGGAGGCGTCGCCGCCCCTCTCGGCGAGTGCGGCGCCGCCGGAACCGCCCGCGCCCACCAGGACGCGTTCGCGGGCCCCGCCCCCGACGGCGCCGCGGTGTCCGGCGCGCGGTGACCGGAGCACGGCGCGCACCGAGTCCTCGCCCAGGCGCACGAGTCCGACGGTGGTCCACAGCAGCAGGTTGGCGCCGAAGGCCAACCACAGGAACACGTAACCCAGGGCGCCGAGGCCGGAGGCCTCGGCCACGTCCGTCGCGTAGCCGAACCAGTAGACAAAGAGTGCCGCGGCCAGGGCGAGGGCGATGAGCCCGATCAGCAGGCCGCCTATGAAACGTGCGGTACGCACAGCGCTAGGACCCTCCGAAGTTCTCGGTTTCGGACCGACATCAACCCGCAAAGTCGGTGTTAGCTTGACGCCCTACGACACCGAGAGGTTCACCCGGGTTCGCGTCCTATGTAGGCCACACAAATCGTATACACGGGCTTGCGGAAGATGGTAACCATAAGAGGATATTTGTGAGCTGTAGCTACGGCTCGTCTGTGGTTTGTCCATCATTGTCCAGGTTCTGGAAAATTCTGCGGAAAGTGACCAGCGGAGAGAAGGAGAATGCTCGGAGTGATCGGCGTTCCGTCCTCATCCTCATCCGGTTCCACTCGAATCCCACAGGTCACCAGCCCGGGGGGTCGCTCCGCCATGAGCAGCCAGGACGGTGCGTCACGCACCGTGGCACTGCACCAGCCGCACTACCTTCCGTGGCTGGGGCTTTTGGATAAAATTGACCGTTCCGACCGTTTCATCATCCTCGACAACGTCCAGTTCGAACGTCGCGGATGGCAGAACCGAAACTACGTCGGCGGCAGCGGAAAACCCGTCCTGCTGACCGTTCCGGTCGTCCAGGGCAGCCGGGACGACCGCATACGGGACAAAGTTGTTGACAACAGTCAGAATTGGAAGTCAAGACACTACAAGTCACTCGCGGAACACTGCTACCGCAAAGCGCCCTACTGGAAGGATTACCGCGACGAAATCGCCCACCTGTACGAACAGGAGTGGGACGGTCTCGCGGACCTGTGCGTGGCGACCACGCGCATGCTGATGCGGTGCTTCGGGATCGACACACCGCTGACGCTGGCCAGTGAGATCGGGGACTTCCCCGGCCGCAAGAGCGAGCTCCTCGCCCAGATCTGCGCCAAAACGGGGGCGCACACCATGCTCTCGGGCGACGGCGCCCGGGACTACCTGGAGCCCGAGACCCTGCACCGCTACGGGATCGACGTCCGGTGGCAGGGCTTCCGGCACCCGGTGTACCCGCAGCACGGGCGCGCCCCAGCCGACTTCGTCCCTCGTCTGTCGGCGATCGACCTTCTCCTCAACACCGGCCCGGAGGCACTGAACGTGCTCAGGCAGGCGAGAACCCAGAGCTGACCCGAACACGGGTCCACCACAGCGCCGCGCCACCGGGCGCGGCGCCGCTCCCCGGGAAAAACCCGATCGCTCTCTAGGCAAAGGACGGAAAACGGTATGACGACGGACTGGTCCCAGGAACGCATCCTGGTGTTCGCGCCCCACCCCGACGACGAGACGCTCGGCTGCGGCGGCCTCATGAGCAAGGCCAAGGCGGCCGGCGCCGAGGTGTTCGTCCAGTTCCTCACCGTCGGGGACACGGCCGACATGTCTCCCAAGGGCTTCTCCACAGCGGAGGAGCGCTACGCGGAGATCAAGAAGGTCGCCGACCACTTCCGCTGGGACGACTGGCACATGGCCCTGCCCGGCGACCAGTACCACCTCAGGCTCGACTCCGTCGCCCGGGTGGACCTCGCCCAGCTGATCGAGCGCGAGAGCCCGCTGTCCATCGAGCGGCTCCGCCCGACCGTGGTGCTCGGACCGCACCACTCCAGTTACAACCAGGACCACCGGGCCGTGGCCGAGGCGGTGCACACCGCCCTGCGCCCGTCCAACACCGCGCTGCGCCACCACCCGAGCCTGGCGCTGGCCTACGAGGAGGCCGCCGACCACTGGCGCTCGGAGCCGCTGTGCCCGCCCAACCTCATCGTCGAACTGGACGAGGTGCAGGTGGTGGACAAGCTCCACGGCATGCAGCTGTACGGATCCCAGTCCCACCAGCACCCGCACACCCGCTCCGAGCCCACCCTGCGCAGCCTCGCCGTCCTGCGGGGCATGCAGGCGGGCGTGGCGCTCGGGGAGGGGTTCCACGTGCTGCGCTGCCTGGCCTGAGCGTTCCCGGACCCGCGGCCGGCGGCGCCGCGCGCCGCCCCACCGTGC
>NZ_QPFC01000239.1:0-1743 GCF_003427465.1 Nocardiopsis sp. TNDT3
TGTGAGTGGTGTTGGGGTATGCGGTTGGTGTTTTGATTTGTGAATAGTGTGCGCGAGCATCTTATTATCTGTAGTGGCCAAGTGATAGTGGCACACGGTGGATGCCTTGGCACCAGGCGCCGATGAAGGACGTGGGAGGCCGCGATAGGCCACGGGGAGCTGTCAACCGAGCTGTGATCCGTGGGTGTCCGAATGGGGAAACCTAGCCCGAGTTGTGTCGGGTTGCCGCCATCTGAATGTATAGGGTGGTTGGTGGTGACGCGGGGAAGTGAAACATCTCAGTACCCGCAGGAAGAGTAAACAACAGTGATTCTCCTAGTAGTGGTGAGCGAACGGGGAAGAGGCTAAACCGTAGGCGTGTGATAGACGGCAGTCGTTGCGTTTGCGGGGTTGTGGGACATATCTGTTCAGGTCTGCCGGCCTGGAGCGTTGATGTCGGTGTTAGTTGAAACCGTTGGGAAGCGGTACCGGAGTGGGTGAGAGTCCCGTAGATGAAGGTACCGGCTAGACGTTGATGTGTTCCCGAGTAGCGCGGAGCCCGTGAAAGTCCGTGTGAATCTGGCAGGACCACCTGCTAAGCCAAAATACGTCCTGGTGACCGATAGTGCACTAGTACCGTGAGGGAAAGGTGAAAAGTGCCCCGGTGAGGGGTCGTGAAATAGTACCTGAAACCGTGTGCTGTCAAGCCGTCAGAGCTGAAGCTTGTCTTTGGTGATGGCGTGCCTTTTGAAGAATGAGCCTGCGAGTCATGGTGTGTGGCGAGGTTAACCCGGGTGGGGTAGCCGTAGGGAAACCGAGTCTGAATAGGGCGATTTGAGTCGCATGCTGTGGACCCGAAGCGGAGTGATCTACCCATGTCCAGGGTGAAGCGGGGGTAAGACCTCGTGGAGGCCCGAACCCACCAGGGTTGAAAACCTGGGGGATGAGGTGTGGGTAGGGGTGAAAGGCCAATCAAACTCCGTGATAGCTGGTTCTCCCCGAAATGCATTTAGGTGCAGCGTCGCGTGTTTCTTGCTGGAGGTAGAGCTACTGTTTGGCTGATGGGCCCGACAAGGTTACTGACGTCAGACAAACTCCGAATGCCGGTTAAGTGAAGCGTGGCAGTGAGACTGCGGGGGATAAGCTTCGTAGTCGAGAGGGAAACAGCCCAGATCATCAGCTAAGGCCCCTAAGCGTGTGCTAAGTGGGAAAGGTTGTGGAGTTGCTGAGACAACCAGGAGGTTGGCTTAGAAGCAGCCATCCTTTAAAGAGTGCGTAATAGCTCACTGGTCAAGTGGTTCTGCGCCGATAATGTAGCGGGGCTAAAGCACACCGCCGAAGCTGTGAAGCTCACACGCATGTGTGGGTTGGTAGGGGAGCGTCGTGCGTCCGGTGAAGCTGCCGAGTGATCGTGTGGTGGAGGGCGTGCGAGTGAGAATGCAGGCATGAGTAGCGATAGCAACGTGAGAAACGTTGCCGCCGATTGACTAAGGGTTCCTGGGGCAGGTTAATCCGCCCAGGGTGAGTCTGGACCTAAGGCGAGGCCGACAGGCGTAGTCGATGGATAACGGGTTGATATTCCCGTACCCGTGCACGAGCGTCCAGTACTGAATCAGGTGATGCTAACCACGCTGGTGGTCTTGGGTCCCTTCGGGGAGCTTTGACTTACTGGTCTGGGAACCGAGCTTGTAGTAGGTAAGTGATGGGGTGACGCAGGAGGGTAGCTCTACCCGGCGGTGGTTGTCCGGGGGTAAGCGTGTAGGC
>NZ_QPFC01000023.1:0-6321 GCF_003427465.1 Nocardiopsis sp. TNDT3
GTCCGCACGCGGACCGGCCCCGGTGCCGCGGCCGGGCGGCCGCGGCGGTCCCGACCGCCCGGACGAACTACTTCAGGTCGGCGTCCTCGGCCCGGCCGACCCAGGAGGCGAACGACTCGCCGTCCTCCTTCTGGTCCTGGAACCGGCGCACCACCCGCTCGACGTAGTCGGGCAGCTCGTCGGCGGTGGCCTTGAGTCCGCGGATCTTCTTGCCGAAGGACTGGGTCAGCCCCATGCCGCCGCCCAGGTGGATCTGGTAGCCCTCGACCTGCTCGCCCTCGGAGTTCATGACGAGCTGGCCCTTGAGGCCGATGTCGGCGACCTGGATGCGCGCGCACGAGTTCGGGCAGCCGTTGACGTTGATGGTCAGCGGCTCCTCGAAGTCGGGCAGCCGCTTCTCCAGCTCGTCGATCAGGGTGGCCGCGCGGTCCTTGGTCTCCACGATCGCCAGCTTGCAGAACTCGATGCCGGTGCAGGCCATCGTCTGGCGGCGGAACACGCTCGGGTTGACCTGGAGCCCCTCCGTCTCCAGGGCGGAGGTGATCGAGGCGATCCGGTCCTCCTCCACGTCGAGGATGACCAGCTTCTGGTCGGCGGTGGTGCGGACGCGGTCCGAACCGTGCTCCTCGGCGATGTCGGCGACGCGCAGCAGCGCGGTGCCCGAAACCCGGCCCACCTTGGGCGCGAAGCCCACGTAGAACCTGCCGTCCTTCTGGCGGTGCACGCCCACGTGGTCGCGGCGCAGACCCGAGTCCAGTTCGACGGCGGGGCCGTCGGGCAGGGCGTAGCCCAGGTACTCCTTCTCCAGGACGTCGCGGAACTTCTCCGCGCCCCAGTCCTTGATGAGGAACTTGATCCGGGCGCGGGTGCGCAGGCGCCGGTAGCCGTAGTCGCGGAAGATCCCGCAGACCCCGGCCCACACCTCGCTCACCTGGTCCGGGCGCACGAACGTGCCCAGGCGCTGGGCGAACATCGGGTTCGTGGACAGGCCGCCGCCGACGAATAGGTCGTAGCCCGCCTCGCCCGCCTCGTTGCGCACGCCCGCGAACGCCACGTCGTTGATCTCGTGGTTGACGCAGTGCACCGTGCACCCCGACACCGAGGTCTTGAACTTGCGAGGCAGGTTGGAGTACAGCTCGCTGCCGATGTGGTCCTCGTAGATCTCGCGGATCGCGGGACCGGCGTCGATGACCTCCTCCTCGGCGACCCCGGCCAGCGGACAGCCCAGGATGACGCGCGGGGTGTCGCCGCAGGCCTCCATGGTGGACAGGCCCACCGACTCCAGCTTCTCCCAGATCGCCGGGACGTCCTCCACCCGGATCCAGTGGTACTGGACGTTCTGGCGGTCGGTGATGTCGGCGGTGTCGCGCCCGTAGTCGCGGGAGATCTCGGCGACCGCGCGCAGCTGGGCGACCGTCAGCTGCCCCCCGTCGATGCGCACCCGCAGCATGAAGTAGCGGTCGTCGAGTTCCTCGGGCTCCAGGACGGCCGTCTTGCCGCCGTCGATGCCCGGCGCGCGCTGGGTGTACAGGCCGAACCAGCGGAACCGTCCGCGCAGGTCGGCGGGGTCGATCGAGTCGAACCCGCCCTTGGAGTAGATGTTGATGATCCGATCGCGGACGTTGAGCCCGTCGTCGTTCTTCTTGTTCTCCTCGTTCTTGTTCAGCGGCTCGTGGTAGCCGAGGGCCCACTGGCCCTCACCACGGCGGCGGCGCGGCTTGGCCGCGGTCGCTGTCCTGCCGGGCTGCGCGGAAGAGGGAGGCATCGCGGGTGTCTCCGATGAGGTGTCGCGGGGTGCTCACAGCCCCGGCGTCCACACCGCACGCCCGCGTCGCCGCACATCGTCGTGCTGGCGATCGGGAGGGATCCGCGTGTGGGATAAGGAGAAGAGGCAGGGCGCCGGTGCCGCGCGCACCCCTGGGGTGCGTCAAAGGGCGGTGGGATTAACCGACGCTGCAACAGATGGCGCTGCCGACCCGCAGGAAGTCCACGTGACGGCGCACGTAGAGCATGGGGTCCAGAGCAGCGATCATGTAATGAGAATGTCACGGGCGTCGAGGCTTTGTCCAGACGGGGTCTGACCGCCCCCGAGTGAGTCACGTCACTAGGTCCGTGCGCCCGTGGCGCGGGACGGCTCCCGAGGAGCGCTAACGTTTCCTCCGTGGCGGGTTTCTGGGAGCGGCTGTGGTACGCCGTGGACGGGTGGCTGAGACGTCATGCCCGCCTGCGCAGCGGGATGCTCCTCGTCCTGCGCACGGTCCGGGCCTTCGCGCGCGACCGGGTCGTCGGGCTGGCCGCCGAGTCGGCCTTCTTCACCCTCATCTCGCTGCCCGCGCTCATGCTGGGCCTCCTGGGCGCCCTGGGCCCGCTGACCGTCGTGCTCGGCGAGGACTTCGTCGAGGAGATCCGGCTGTGGATCCTGGACCTGACCGCGCGGGTGCTGACCCCGGACACCGTGGACAGCGTGGTCGAGCCGCTCGTGGACGACTTCCTCGGGGGAGTCCCGGGCGGGGTCCTGTCGGTGACGTTCCTGGTGTCGCTGTGGTCGGGGTCGCGGGCGATGAACGTCTTCATCCGCTCGATCACGATCTCCTACGGCCTGGACGAACTGCGCGGCTGGGTGCGCCAGCGGGTCCTGGCCTTCGTCGCCTACCTGGGCGGGCTGCTGTTCGCCATCCTCCTGCTGCCGGTCCTGGTGGCAGGGCCGGACCTGGTCAACCGGTTGCTGCCCATGACCGTGGGGCGGCTCAACCTGTTCTACTGGCCGACCGTCGCCCTGCTCGCCGTCGCCGCGGTCACCCTGCTCTACGCCCTGAGCGTGCCGGTGCGCACCCCGCTGTGGCGCCACCTGCCGGGGGCGCTGCTGGCCGCACTGGTGCTGATCACGGGTTCGGTGGCGCTGCGGGTCTACCTGGACGCCTCCTTCGGCCAGGTGACCATCTACGGTTCCCTGGCCGCGCCGATCGCCATCCTGGCCTGGCTGTTCGTGATGGCGATCGCCGTGCTGGTGGGATCGTCCTTCAACGCCGAGATCGACGCGATGTGGCCCATGCCGCGCACGGCCGCCGCCCGGGCGGAGATCGCCAACCGGGACTTCGAGCGGGCCAACCGGCTCGTCCAGCGCCGGGAGCAGGCGTTCATCGACGCGATCGTGGAGAGCAACGGGCACTGACCGGTTCCGGTCGTCCTTCGGCGTCCGAAAAGCCCGGAAAGTCCTGTCGCGCCGGTAGTTTTGTCGTGCCGACGGGCGGGAGGCCGCGATCCCGCCGCACCCGAGCCCGGACGGCGCCGCCCGTGAGAGGCCGTCCCCCATGACCGTTCCCCCACCGGACGCCGTTGTCCCGCAGGACGAGGGCGATCAGGACTCCGTGCCCGTCACCGTCGAGACCGTGCTCGGCGGATCGAAGACCATGTTCTACGGTTCGTTCGGCCCGCCCGTACTGATGCTCACGCACACCCTGCACATGTACCTGAGGGGCGGCAGCGAGATCTACTTCGGGCTCTTCGTCATGCTGCTGTCGGCCCTGGTCCTGATGCCCCTCCTGTACATGCGCTCCCTTCCGGGGATGATCGAACGGCGGCGGCAGCCGGTGAAGTCGCCGCTGATGGAGGGCATCCTGCTCGGCACGCTGTGGGCCGCTGGCGTGGTCTACCTCGTCGTCGCGGTCGGGGATCACCTCTACGAGGTCCTTCCGTGGCCCCTGCTGGCGCTGAACCTGGTCGCCCTCGTCCCACCGGCCCTCGGCACGGAGGCCTTCGTGCGCGAACGGCGGTGGCGGTCGTGAGGGCGTCGTTCCTACTGGTCCAAAGTGCAGGGCTCGGCCTGGTGGCGTGCGTCGCGATCGCCGGATGGGTGGGGACCACCGGCGACCCCGTTCCAGTGGCCGCCGGGATCTTCCTCGCGTTCCTGCTGCTCTTCCCGGTCGGGCTCTGGGCGGGTACCGATGCGGAGCTGACCTCCGGCGAGCTCCACCGGGTGCACAACACGCGGCATCCGTTCCGCACGACGCGTCTGTGGTGCTTCTTGATCGTCGGCAACGGGTTGCTCGCGCTGTTCTTGATCCTCTCCAACGCCGTGTGGACACTGGTGCCGTTGTTGCTGGTGGCCTGTACGGCGGGCGTGCTCTCCCTCTCCGCCGGCAGACGCGAGCGCCGACAGCTGCGCGAGGCGCTCGCCCGGCCCGAACTCACCGGCCCCAAGGTCATCGGTATCCGGAGCCCGGAGCAGGTGCCGCCGGGTTGGAGCCCGGTGCTGGTCCACCGCATCGACCGCGGGATGTTCGACATGCTCGTCGACTACCGGATCCTCGTGGACGGCGACCGGGTCGGCACGCTCGGCCCCGGTCAGACCCTCGTGCTCGGCCTCCCTCCGGGCCCGCACAGCGTCCAGGGCGGCCTCGGCAGACTCACCAACACCCCCGTCCCCTTCACGGTGGAACCCGACGCCGCGGTCCACTTCACGGTCGAACCGGCCAGTCCGGACCGCCGGGCCAACGCCGACCGGCGCTCGCGCCCCGGCGAGTACTTCCGCCTCGTCCGGGTTCCGCCCCGGTGAGGCCCTGAGCTGCTACGCGTGCGACCGGTGGGAACCAGGTGGCCAGATCCGGCCATTTTCGGTGTGAACTAAATATCTTCCCCAGGTGTCCACTCCATGGTGACGGCGATGCCCACGGCACCAGCCGCATCCCATGTTCGGATGAGTCTCCAGGTCACGGAGGGGAGGGCGGGACAACTGTCCCAGGTGCACCGGTCCGTGCGCGCGGCGTCGACGCATGGCCGGAATAGGCGTGACGAGCGACGATCAGTATGATCGCGTGCAGCACTGACTACGCGTGCGTCGGCACCGTCTCCAGGTAGTCCCCGACCGCGAACCACCGTCATCGCTGACCTAGGTCCCCGTACCCCCGTACACGAACAGGTCCACGTTCCCCATGCCTTCGGAGGCACCATGAGCCGGGAGTCCCGCCCGGGGCAGTCCCGGCCCACCGCCGTCATCGTCATCGCACCCGACGAACGCAGCGCCGAGATCGTCGTCGAGGGGCGCCGCCAGGTCGTCACGGGCCAGGCGCCCAAGGAGACGCGGCGCGCCGCGCTGGACGTCGCCACCGGCTACGCCGCCAGGATCGGTCAACCGGTCCTCATCGACGCCCGCGACGCCAACGGCTACTGGCGTCTGGTCGCCACGCCCACGGGCGTGGTGCAGGCGGCCGACCAGGTCCTGCCCGGCCGCGAGCCGACGCCGCCGCCTCCTCCCGCCCCGGCCGACCCTCCCGCCAGAGGTGCCGGGACCGGCCCCCAGCCAGGTGTCCGGCCCGAGGCCAAGGAGAGGAAGAAGGGCGGCCGGGCCCTCGTCATCGTGGGCGCCGCCGTGCTCGCCCTGGTGCTGCTCGCCGGTGCGGGCGCCGCCGCCTGGCGCTTCCTGCCCGGCCTCGGCGGGGGACCCGGGGGCGACGTCGCCACGGACCTGACCACCCTCAACCACCCCGCGCCTCCCCACTTCTCCACGACCGTCGACTTCAGCGCGCAGGTCGCCCCGGGCAGCCAGCCGGGGGTCAGCCGCGAGGGCGACCTGCTCGCCTACGTCGACCCCGAGCAGCGGCTCAACCTGCTCGACGCCGACGGTGAGCGCCTGTGGTCGGCCGACCTGCCCGTGGAGTCCAGCGAAGCCCTCGGCGAACTCCGGATCCTGGAGTACGACGGTGAGGACGCCGTCGTCATGGAGACCGCCGGAACCCTCTGGTTCTGGCCCGTCGCGGGCGGCGATCCCACCGGCGTGGACCTCCCCGAGAACGCCTCCGTCCAGTACGTGGGCCGCTCCGTGCTCGTGCGCACCGAGAGCGAGGCCTTCGTGCCCATCGGCGTCGAACTCCAACCGGTCCCGGTTCCCGAGGGCTCCGCGCCCATGCTGGCCGACGGGCACGACGTCCTCGCCGCCGTGGTCAACGGACCCTGGACCTGGGTCAGCCCCGACGACAACCCCGTGCAGGTCACCGCCCAGCGGCCGGACACCGCCGGTGACATGGAGGCCGTGCTCACCGCGCTGCGCGAGTACGTCATCATCCGCTGGGAGCCCCTGCGGGGCGAGGGCACGGTCCTGGCCTTCCACGACACCCAGGACGGCAGCGTCGTCGGCAGTGCCCAGATCGACCCCGCCGACCTGGAGGACGTGCGCCACCGCTCGGAGGCCGTCGGCCCCCGCCTGGTCGCCTACGGACCCGCGGTGATGAACCCCGAGAACGGCCGGACCGCCGTGGTCCCCGGTCTCAAGCCCCAGATCGCGGTCGGCTCCCTCGTCTTCGGCCAGATCGACGGCCACCGGGG
>NZ_QPFC01001456.1:0-2899 GCF_003427465.1 Nocardiopsis sp. TNDT3
GACCCGCGCACGAGTGGAAGGCAGTCCGTTGACCATCCCCCGACGCCGCCGCACCGGTGCCCTCGTCCTCGCCGGTGCGCTCGCCCTCGTGCTCCTGGCCGGGGGAACCGCCTACTGGACGGCCGCGCGCACCGACGACGGCGGCACCGGCACACCGACAGGGGGACCCGTGAGCGAACCGCACCGCATCATGCTGGCGGGAGACTCGATGACCCAGGGCGCCAACGGCGACCGGACCTGGCGCTACCACCTGTGGAACCACCTCTCCCCGCACGTGGAGGAGTTGGACTTCGTCGGCCCCTACAGCGACCCCGCGAGCCGCGACATGATCCTGCCGGTCCCCACCGCCGAGGACGAGGCGACGCCGAGCCCGGACGGCGACCCCGCCGAGGACTACCGGGAGGACGGCGCCGACGGGACCGCTCCCGAGCCGGGCCCCTCCGCTCCCGGTGAGCGGATACCGCAGGACGGTGCCGTCTGGCCCGGCGCGGACGGCGACCCGGACACCGCCGAGTACCGGGACCCCGACTTCGACCAGGACCACAACGCCCTGTGGGGCCGCACCCTGCGCGACGCCTCCTCCTCCATCCGGGAGGACGTCCGCGTCCACCGCCCGGACGTGCTGTGCGTCATGCTCGGCGTGAACGACCTGCTGTGGCCGGTCACGATGGAGGAGATGGAGTACCGGCTGCGCGGCTACGTGGAGGCGGCGCGCGAGGCCAACCCGCACCTGCGCGTCGTGCTCGCCGAGACCGTGCCCATCGCCCTGGCCGAGTCCGACGAGGGCTTCGCCCTGCGCGTGTACGCCTACAACGTCCTGATCCGCGAGGTCGCCGCCGACATGTCCACGGAGCGCTCGCCGGTGATCAGCCTGGACGTGGCGGGCGGCGAGGACTGGGACCCGGCAGCCGACACCTACGACGGCACCCACCCCAACGCGCGCGGGGAGGTCAAGATCGCCGCGGCCTTCGCCGACGCCCTCGCGGAGGGCTACGGGATCGGGCGCCCCTACCCGCGCCCGCTCCCCACGGCCTCCGCGGGGGAGTGAGGCGGGGCGCCGGGCCCGCCCCGGCCCGTTTTCCGGACGGGGGCGGTTCCGTGCGCGCGGCGGGGACCAGCGGGTTCCCCCGGGCCCCCGTCCGGCGCGGATACCCTGGGCGCGTGACTGAGACTTCGATTCGTACCCGCTTCGCCCCGTCCCCCACGGGCATGTTCCACGTCGGCGGCGCGCGCTCCGCGCTGTTCAACTGGGCGCTGGCACAGCAGCGGCCCGAGGGCCGCATGGTGCTGCGCGTCGAGGACACCGACGCCGCACGCAACCGCCCCGAGTGGACCGAGGGCATCATCCGCGCGCTGGCCTGGCTGGGCATCGGCGAGGAGGACCCGCACTTCGAGGGCCCCTACTTCCAGTCGGAGTACGCGGACAAGCACCGCGAGACCGCGCAGGAGCTGTACAAGAACGGCCGCGCCTACTACTGCGACTGCACCCGCGAGCAGGTGCAGGAGCGGCGCGACAACCCCAACCTGGGCTACGACGGCTTCTGCCGGGACCGGAACCTGGCGCCCGGCCCGGGCCGGGCGCTGCGCTTCCGCGTGCCCGAGGGCGGCCCCACCGTCGTGGACGACCGGATCCGCGGCCGCGTGGAGTTCGAGCACTCCGCCATCGAGGACTTCGTGATCGCCCGCGCCGACGGCTCGCCGCTGTTCGTACTGGCCAACGTCGTCGACGACGTCGAGATGCGCATCACCCACGTCGTCCGCGGCGAGGAGCACCTGTCCAACACCCCCAAGCAGCAGTTGCTGTGGGAGGCGCTGGGGCTGACCCCGCCGGTGTGGGCGCACCTGCCGGTCATCGTCAACGAACAGCGCAAGAAGCTCTCCAAGCGCCGGGACAAGGTCGCCCTGGAGTCCTACCAGGAGGAGGGCT
This sequence comes from Nocardiopsis sp. TNDT3, assembly GCF_003427465.1. Lineage (NCBI taxonomy): Bacteria > Bacillati > Actinomycetota > Actinomycetes > Streptosporangiales > Nocardiopsidaceae > Nocardiopsis > Nocardiopsis sp. TNDT3. The sequence goes on from NZ_QPFC01001456.1 coordinate 1,928, forward strand.
ACCTGCCGGAGGCGATGGTCAACTACCTCATGCTGCTGGGCTGGGCGCCGGGCGACGACCGCGAGATCATGCCGTGGTCGCAGATGCAGCCGCTGTTCCGGGTGGAGGACGTCAACAGCTCCAGCGCCTTCTTCGACGAGAAGAAGCTGCGCGCCTTCAACGGCGAGTACATCCGCGAGCTCTCCGCCGAGGAGTTCGTCGAGCGCTGCCAGCCGTGGCTGACCGGCGACGCGGCCCCGTGGGACCCGGCCGACTACGACCCGGCGGTCTTCGCCGCCGTCGCCCCGCTCGCGCAGAGCCGCGTGGCGGTACTCAGCGAGATCGTGCCGAACGTGGACTTCCTCTTCCTGCGCGAGCCCGTGGAGGACGAGAAGAGCTGGGCCAAGGCCATGAAGCCGGGCGTGGGGCGGGAGATGCTCCAGGCCGCCCTGGCGCGCTTCGCCGACCCGGAGCTGCCGTGGGCCGCCGAGGACCTCAAGGCCGCCACCGAGGAGGTGGGCGCCTCTCTGGGCCTGAAGCTGGGCAAGGCGCAGGCCCCCGTGCGCGTCGCGGTCACCGGCCGCACCGTCGGCCTGCCGCTGTTCGAGTCGCTGGAGCTGCTCGGCCGCGAGCGCGTCCAGGAGCGGCTGACCGCGGCCCTGGCGAAGCTGGACGCACAGGACGGCCCCGCCGGCTCCTGAGGCGGACGGGGGTGGTCGGAGCCACAGCCCGGCCGCCCCGATTCCGGTTCGCGACCACTCCGAATGTCCGCTAGAGTTGTCCACGTCGCCGAGGGGGACGGGGAAGCGAAAGCGGACCGGGTCCTCCCAGAGCACTGGGGTATGGTGTAATCGGCAGCACGACTGATTCTGGTTCAGTTAGTCTAGGTTCGAGTCCTGGTACCCCAGCGCAGGTCAGCGTTGAGGCGCTGACCGCGCGGGTCGCAGACCCGAAAGCGCGCCCCCGTCGTCTAGTGGCCTAGGACGCCGCCCT
>NZ_QPFC01000240.1:0-3681 GCF_003427465.1 Nocardiopsis sp. TNDT3
ACGCCGGGGGTGGAGTGGCGGGTCTGGGCGACCCACGGGTAGACCTTGTGGCCGGGCAGCTGGCCGCCCTCGCCGGGCTTGGCGCCCTGGGCCATCTTGATCTGGATGTCGTCGGCGTTGCTGAGGTAGTGCGAGGTGACGCCGAAGCGGCCGGAGGCGACCTGCTTGATGGAGCTGCGGCGCAGGTCTCCGTTGGCGTCGGGGGTGAAGCGGTCGGGGTCCTCGCCGCCCTCGCCGGTGTTGGACTTGCCGCCGAGGCGGTTCATCGCGATGGCGAGGGTCTGGTGGGCCTCGGCGGAGATGGAGCCGTAGGACATGGCTCCGGTGGAGAAGCGCTTGACGATCTCCGAGACGGGTTCGACCTCGTCGACGGGCACGGGTTCGCGCACGCCGTCCTTGAAGCGCAGGAGACCGCGCAGGGTCATGAGCTTCTCGGACTGGTCGTCGATCTGGGAGGTGTACTCCTTGAAGATCTCGTACCGGCGGGTGCGGGTGGAGTGCTGGAGTTTGAAGACGGTCTCGGGGCTGAACAGGTGCGGTTCGCCCTCGCGGCGCCACTGGTACTCGCCGCCGACCTCCAGGCGCCGGTGGGCGCTGGGGTTGGCGATGTGGGCGCGGCGGTGGCGGATGGCGACCTCCTCGGCGAGGACGTCGAAGCCGACGCCGCCCAGGCGGGAGGTGGTGCCGGTGAAGCAGCGGTCGATGACCTCGGCGCCCAGGCCCAGGGCCTCGAAGATCTGGGCTCCGGTGTAGGAGCTGACCGTGGACACGCCGATCTTGGACATGATCTTCAGGACGCCCTTGCCGTACGCCTTGACGGTGTTGCGGACGGCCTGGTCGGCGTCGACGCCGCCGATGGTGCCGCGTTCGACGAGGTCGCGGACGGTGGCCAGCGCCAGGTAGGGGTTGACCGCGGAGGCGCCGTAGCCGATGAGCAGGGCGACGTGGTGGCATTCGCGCACGTCGGCGGCCTCGATGAGGAGTCCGACCTCGGTGCGGGTCTTCTCGCGGACGAGGTGGTGGTGGACCGAGCCGGTGAGCAGCAGCGACGGGATGGGCGCGCGGTCGGCGTCGGCGCCGCGGTCGCTGAGCACGAGGATGTGGGCGCCGTCGGCGATGGCGGCGGAGACCTCGGTGTTGATCTGCTCCAGGCGCGCGGAGAGCGCGTCGCCGCCGCCGTCGACGGGGTAGGTGCCGTCGACGGTGAAGCTCTTCAGGGCGGGGTTGCCCCGTCCGGCGGCGACGATGGCGGCCAGTTCGGCCTGGTCGACGACCGGGGTGGGCAGGACCAGGCGCTGGGTGCTGCCGGGTGCGGCGTCGAGGATGTTGTGCTCGGCGCCCAGGAGGGTGGCCAGGCTGGTGACCATCTCCTCGCGGATGGCGTCCAGGGGCGGGTTGGTGACCTGGGCGAAGTTCTGCGAGAAGTAGTCGAAGAGCTGGCGGGAGCGCTCGGAGAGCGCGGCCACCGGGGTGTCGGTGCCCATGGATCCGATGGGTTCGGCGCCGGTGCGGGCCATGGGGGTGAGGATGACGCGCAGTTCCTCCTCGGTGTAGCCGAAGACCTGCTGGGCGCGCTGGAGTTCGGTGACCGGGACGGGTCGGGCGTCGGGCAGGTCGGCCAGGCGCAGGACGCCGGTGTCGATCCACTCCTGGTAGGGGTGTTGTGCGGCGAGTTCGGCCTTGATCTCCTCGTCCTCGACGATGCGCCCCTGGGCGGTGTCGACGACGAAGATGCGGCCGGGCTGGAGGCGTCCCTTGCGCACGATGGTGGCGGGGTCGATGTCCAGGACGCCGGCCTCGCTGGCGAGCACGACGAGGCCGTCCTCGGTGACCCAGTAGCGGCCGGGGCGCAGGCCGTTGCGGTCCAGGACCGCGCCGACGAGGGTGCCGTCGGTGAAGGACACCGAGGCGGGGCCGTCCCAGGGCTCCATGAGGGTGGAGTGGTACTCGTAGAAGGCCCGGACGGCCGGGTCCATCTCGGTGTGGTTCTCCCAGGGCTCGGGGATCATCATGAGCACCGCGTGCGGCAGGGAGCGTCCGCCCAGGTGGAGCAGTTCCAGGGTGTCGTCGAAGGACGCGGTGTCGGAGTCGTCGGGGTCGACGATGGGGAAGATCCGGTCGAGTTCGCCGGGGATGAGGTCGCTGGCGAGCTTGGCCTCGCGCGCCCGCATCATGTTGCGGTTGCCCTTGACGGTGTTGATCTCGCCGTTGTGCGCGACGTAGCGGAACGGGTGGGCGAGCGGCCAGGAGGGGAAGGTGTTGGTGGAGAAGCGGGAGTGGACCAGGGCCAGGCCGGAGGCGTAGCGCCGGTCGGACAGGTCGGGGAAGAACGGCTCCAGCTGCGGGGTGGTGAGCATGCCCTTGTAGGCGATGGTGCGCGGGGACAGGCTCGGGAAGTAGACGTCGCTCTCGTGCTCGGCGCGCTTGCGTACGCAGTAGGCGTGGCGCTCCAGCTCGATGCCGGTGAGGCCCTCGGTGGCGGTGCCGGGGGTGCCGGTGATGAAGAGCTGCCCGAAGTAGGGCATGGCCTGGCGGGCGGCGGGTCCGCTGTACTGGGGTTCGAAGGGCAGTTCGCGCCAGCCGAGCAGGGTCAGGCCCTCTTCGGCGACGATGGCGTTGATGCGTTCGACGGCGGCGGCGCGCTCGGCGGCGTCGGCGGGCAGGAACCCGATGCCGGTGGCGTAGGCGCCCGCCTCGGGCAGGGTGAAGTCGCAGACCTCGGTGTAGAGCTCGTGCGGGATCTGGGTGAGGATGCCCGCGCCGTCGCCGTCGTCGGGGTCGGCGCCGGAGGCTCCGCGGTGGTCGAGGTTGCGGAGTACGGTGAGCGCCTTCTCGACGATGTCGTGGCTGCGACGTCCAGTGAGGTCGGCGACGAAGCCCACACCGCAGGCGTCGTGCTCGAAAGCGGGGTCGTACAGGCCCTGGGAAGTGGTCTCGGGGTTCGTTCGGACGGACGAACGCCGCACCTGGCCAGCAGGCATCTACCCTCCTGTCGTCTTGCGTTGGCTTCGTGAAAAGCGCATCCGGGACGACGTTGGCCCTGCTGCGTGCGGATGGAGTTGTGTCGCCGCGTGGTGCGGCGGTGACCGCCGTGTGGGCGCCGTGGCCGCCTCCGTCGTGCGGCCACGTCCTCGTGGTCGCCGGTGGCGGGTGGGGTCGCCCGTGACGGGCAGGTTCCCTTATACATGCCGGTCCAGCCGCGACGTTAATCGCAGGTCTAGACCATGTGGCGCCGCGGTGCGCCGGTGGCCCCTGGCCGCGCCCGGGTGTGTGCGGGCTCGGGCACGGTCCGGGAGAGGTTCCCGGTGCGGGCTGGCCTAGCGGGTTTTTCCACGAGGGAACCCCGCTAAACCTCCCAAAGAGGCCGAAACACCAACCTTGGAGGTGGGGAACGCCACTTCGGGCATGCGGGCGCAACACGCCGCACGCCCACATTACCCCGGTGTTAACCGCGTCCCCAAGAGGGCGGGGGGCGGGTCCGCGAGTGATATCCCCCTCACCGGGCGGCGCCGCTGACCTGGGTGGCGGCGGGCCGCGCGCCGCCCCGGCGCGCGTGGGACGATCGGTGCATGCACGCGACTCCTCCGGGCCCGGACGGCCCCCCTTCCGCTGCCTCCGGGCGGGTACCGGTCGCGGACGGCGACTCCGCCCGCGCCGACCGCCCCCTTGACGGCCCGCCGC
>NZ_QPFC01000241.1:0-5858 GCF_003427465.1 Nocardiopsis sp. TNDT3
GAGGGGGGCCGCGCCGGGGGAGGAGGCCAGTCGGCCCCTCCCGCGGCGGAGACCGGCGTTCGGCGAGTGCTTCCTCCCGTCCTGTCCTAGTCTGCTTGTGCGGAGACGACACGTGAACGGGGTGACGAAGTGACTCGGGTACCCGAGACGTTCGAGGGTGGGACGGCGCTCCTGGACGCTCTGGCGCGCTCCGGACTGCCCCGGGAGGTCAGCTCCTGGGTCAGCGCGGCCCTGTGGGGAGAGGACGCCCTGGAGGCCCGCCTGAGGGGTGAACGGGTCCCCGAGCCGGAACCCGCCGCCGAGCCGCCCGCGGGCAGGGTCCGGCGGACCTACCTCACGGGGATCAGGGTCCAGGGCTTCCGGGGCATCGGCCGCCCCGCCGAGCTCACCTTCGACGCCGGTCCCGGGCTCACCGTGATCGTCGGGCGCAACGGCTCGGGCAAGTCCAGCTTCGCCGAGGCCGCGGAGGCGGCCCTCACCGGCCGCAACCCCCGGTGGGACTCCATGCCCACGGGCTGGCGCGACGGCTGGCGCAACCTCCACTACGACGAGCGCACCGAGGCGACCGTGGACGTGCGCGTCGCCGGGGACGAGGGCTCCACCCGCATCAGCCGCAGGTGGACGGGCGAGAGCGTCCGCTCCGCGCGCGGCGAGGTCGTCCACCCCGACGGCGAGGTCTCCCCCCTCAGGACCATGGACTGGGGCGACAACCTCGTGCGCTACCGCCCGTTCCTGTCCTACGACGAACTCGGCCGCACGGTCACCGGGCGTTCGGCCGAGCTGTACGACACGCTCACCGGCCTGCTCGGGCTCAGCGGCCTGGCGGAGGCCGAGCGGCGCCTGGCCAAGGTGTGCGACGGGCTCGCCAAGCGCCGCGACCGGCCCTCGCGGGAGCTGCGGTACCTGCTCGACGCGCTCCGGGCCTCCGACGACCCCAGGGCCGTGCAGGCCGTCCAGCTGCTCACCGCCTCCTACTTCGACATGGACGCCCTGCGCAGGCTCGCCTCCGACACCGGGCCCAGCGACCCCGAGCTGCACACGGTCCTGCGCCGCCTGCGGCGGCTGGCCGTGCCCGAGCGGACGCTGATGTCCGACGTGGTCAACGAGCTGCGGGGCGCGTCCATGGAGCTGGCCATGGCCGCGGGCAGCAAGGGCGACCGCGCGCACGGGGTGGTCAGGCTCCTGGAACAGGCCCTCGAACACCACCAGCGCCACCCCTCCGAGACCGAGTGCCCCACGTGCTCCGCGCCGCTGGGCGCCGACTGGGTGCGCCGGGCCAACGCCCAGCTGCGCGCCCTCAAGCCCCAGGCGGCCGTCGTCTCGGCCGCCTACGAGCGCGCCGACGCGGCCAGGGACCAGGCCCGCTTCCTGATGTCCCCGGCGCCGGGCTGGCTGCCGCCGGAGAGCGAGCTGGGCCAGGTGTGGTCGCTGTGGGAGTCCGGCGCGGACATCGAGGACCTGGCCGAGCTGGCCGAGCACATCGAGGCGGTCGGCCGCAGGCTGAGGGCGGCCGCGGTGAGCGCCCGCCGGGACGCGAGCGAGCGGCTGGAGGACCCGACCGGCGGCTGGTCGGAGCTGGCCGAGCAGCTCTCGGGGTGGCTGGACGACGCCCAGGACGCCCTCACCGCGCGCGAGGTCCTCAACGGGGCCGAGGCCGCGCTGAACTGGCTGTCGGAGCAGGCGAGGATCCTGCGCGAGGAGCGGCTGGGCCCGGTCGCGGCGCAGGCCGAGCAGGTCTGGTACCGGTTGCGCCAGGAACGCCACATCGACCTCCAGGGCATGCGGCTGATCGGCCGGGGCGCCCGGCGCCGGGTCGAGGTGGACGTGTCGGTCGACGGCGTCGGCGACCAGACCAGCGCGCCCGGGCTCCTGAGCCAGGGCGAGTTCCAGGCGCTGGCGCTGTCCATCTGCCTGCCGCGCACCCTGGTGGAGGGCAACCCCTTCGGCTTCCTGGTCCTGGACGACCCGGTCCAGGCGATGGACACCGAGACCGTGGAGGGCCTGTCCGCGGTGCTGGCGGAGGTGGGCAGGCACCGGCAGCTGATCGTGTTCACCCACGACACCCGCCTGTCCGACGCCCTGCGCCGACTGGGCCTGCCCGCCGACATCCGCACGATCAACCGGGACGCGATGTCCAACGTGTGGGTCGAGGCGGTCTGAGTCACAGTCGCGGCGCCGAAACCGCCGTGAACAGGGGTTTCGGCGTCCGGGCGCGGTGCGGGGGCATTCGATTTGGCAGACCACCCCCGGATCCCTGTATAGTCATGACCAGCGCAAGGGGGCAACACCCCCGGGGCGGACGAGAGAAAGCCTCACCAGCGCGCCCCTTTAGCTCAGTCGGCAGAGCGTCTCCATGGTAAGGAGAAGGTCTACGGTTCGATTCCGTAAAGGGGCTCCACCACTTGACGGGGTACGGTCCACTCAGGTGGGTGGCCGGAGGGAGCATTCGCCGGCCTGCACCGGGTCACAGCCCTGGTAGGGTTGTGGTCCCGTTGATCGGGGCGGGGTAGCTCAGTCGGTAGAGCAAGCGGCTCATAATCGCTGTGTCGTCGGTTCAAGTCCGGCCCCCGCTACCAACCCGCTGACCCCTGAGCCCACATCTCAGGGGTCGTCGCGGGCGTTTACTACTGTTTCCAGCGAGAAAGGCACTCCGAAGTGGCTGCCACCGACGTGAGGCCGAAGATCACCCTGGCCTGCCAGGAGTGCAATCACCGGAACTACATCACCCGCAAGAACCGTCGGAACACCCCCGACCGTCTCGCGATCAAGAAGTTCTGCCCGAACTGCCGCAAGCACAACGAGCACCGCGAGACCCGTTAGGTCCCGCGCGAGCGCCCCTGTCGAGCGCGATCGTCTCCGCCGCGACGTCGCAGAGGCAGTTCTCGAAGGCTTCCAGCCCGGTGAGCGATCCGCTCACCGGGCTGTTCGCGTGTCCGGGCCCCTTCACGACAGGAGCAGGAGAGAGCGTGGCGATCAACCCTGACTACCTCGGCCGGGAGTACCCCGCGCCGGAGGCCTACGAGGTCACCCGGGGCAAGATCCGGGAGTTCGCCGAGGCGGTCAACGACCCCAACCCGGTCTACACCGACCAGGCCTCGGCCCGGGCGGCCGGACACCCCGACGTGGTCGCCCCGCCCACCTTCCCGGTCATCCTGGGGATGGCGGGCTCGGCCCAGGCCATCGCCGACCCCGACCTCGGCCTGGACTTCTCCCGGGTCGTGCACGGCGACCAGAGCTTCCGCTACAGCCGTCCGCTGCACGCCGGGGACGTCCTCAGCAGCGTCACCCGCATCACGGCCATCCGGGCCCTGGGCGGCAACGAGCTGATCACCCTGGAGACCGCGGCACACGACGCCGACGGCGAGCACGTGGTCACCGCCACGATGATGCTGGTCGCGCGAGGAGGAGAGGCATGAGCAGGCTGCGCCACGCCGACGTCGAGGTCGGCACCGAGCTGCCCGAGCGCACCTTCCCGGTCCGCCGCCTGGACCTGGTCCGCTACGCGGGCGCCTCGGGCGACTTCAACCCGATCCACTGGAACGAGCGCTTCGCCAAGTCGGTCGGACTGCCCGACGTCATCGCGCACGGCATGTTCACCATGGCCGAGGCCGCGCGGGTGATCACCGACTGGGCGGGCGACCCCGGCTGCGTCGTCGACTACTCGGTGCGCTTCTCCGCGCCCGTGGTGGTCCCCGACGACGACGAGGGCGCCGAGATCACCGTCGGCGGCAAGGTCAAGACCAAGAACGACGACGGCACCGTCACGGTGCTGCTGACCGCGCGGTCGGGCGGCGCCAAGGTCCTGGTGCAGTCCAAGGCCACCGTGCGCCTGGCGAGGTAGACGTGACCGCACTCTCCGAGTACACCACCCTGCGTCTGGGCGGCCCGGCGCGGACCTTCCTGGTCGCGGGCACCACCGACGAACTGGTCGCCGCCGTGACCCGGGCCGACGCCGCCGGCGAGCCCGTCCTCGTCCTGGGCGGCGGCAGCAACCTCGTGGTCTCCGACGACGGGTTCCCCGGAACGGTGGTCCTCGTGGACTCCAAGGGCGTCTCCTTCGAGGAGGCGGGCACCGACGACGAGGGCGAACCGGTCGTGCTGCTGCGCGCCGACGCGGGCGTGGAGTGGGACCCGCTGGTGGAGCGCGTCGTGGCCGAGGGCCTCAGCGGGCTGGAGTTCCTGTCGGGCATCCCCGGCCGGGTCGGCTCCACGCCCATCCAGAACGTGGGCGCCTACGGCCAGGACGTCAGCCAGACCATCCGCGAGGTGCTCGTCCACGACCGGCGCACCGGCGAGCGGCGCCGGATGACCAACGCCGAGTGCGGCTTCAGCTACCGCGACAGCGTCTTCAAGGGCGACGACCGCCACGTGGTGTGCGAGGTGGTCTTCGCGCTGCGCCGCTCCAAGCTCAGCCGTCCGGTCGCCTACGCCGAGGTGGCCCGCACCCTGGGGGCCGAGGCGGGCACCCGGGTGCCGCTGGAGCGGGCGCGCGAGACCGTCCTGGGGCTGCGCAGGGGCAAGGGCATGGTCCTGGACCCCGCCGACCCCGACACCCGCAGCGCCGGGTCGTTCTTCACCAACCCGGTGGTCACCGCCGAGGAGTTCGCGGCCGTGCGCGAACGGGCGGCCGCCCGCCTGGGCGCCGACGTACAGGTGCCCGGCCACCCCGACGCACGGGGGAACGTCAAGCTCTCCGCGGCCTGGCTGATCGACCGCGCCGGGTTCACCAAGGGGTACGGCGACGGCCCCGCGCGCATCTCCGGCAAGCACAGCCTGGCCCTGACCAACCCCGGCGGCGCCACCACGAAGGACCTGCTGGAGCTGGCCCGCGAGGTGCGGGCGGGAGTGGAGGAGGCCTTCGGGGTCCGCCTGGTCAACGAGCCGGTGATGGTCGGCGTCTCCCTCTGAACCGGTGCCCCGCGCCCCGGCCCCAGCCGCGCCCAATTTCGAAGTTGGGCGCGGCAAACTTGTTTTTCAGGGCAGGCTGATAAATCAATTCAGTAAAGCCATGAATTGCATTCCCCTTCTGTTCTGCCATAAAGTCGGAGGCGTCGAAGGGGAGTAGTCCCCAATGCGTGCGATCGACACACTGGCCGCCCTGCGGCCCGGTCGTACGAGCCCGGCCAGGCCAGACGCGCCGAGCCAGGAGCGGACGAGACCTTTGACCCGGAAAAGACCGGGTTGAAGTGGTGTCCGCCTCCTTCTGCCCAGACAGCATCGGACGGAAGGGGAAACATGACGGGGTTCGCCGCCGGGCTGGCATTCAGCGCCTTCGCCATCTTCATCGCCGAAATGGGCGACAAGACCCAACTCGTGGCCATGTCCCTGGCCACCCGCTACCGGGCCCTCACGGTCATCCTCGGCATCACCGCCGCCACCGCCGTCGTGCACGCGGGCAGCGTCCTGCTGGCCGAGGTCCTGGGCGCCGCGCTCCCCACCGACTGGCTCACCCTCGCCGCCGGTGTCGCGTTCCTGTTCTTCGGCGCGTGGACCCTGCGCGGCGACGAGATGAGCGACAAGGACGAGGCCCGCGCGGCCTCCCGGCGCATCCGCTCCGCGTTCGCGACCGTCTTCGTCGTCTTCCTCGTCGCCGAACTCGGCGACAAGACCATGCTCGCCACGATCACCGTCGGCACCCAGCACCACTGGCTGCCCGTGTGGATCGGCTCCACCGTGGGCATGGTCGCGGCCGACGCCATCGCCATCGCGCTGGGCGCCGTGCTCGGCAAGAAGCTGCCCGAGCGCGCCATCCAGATCGGCGCGGCCACCCTGTTCTTCGTCGCGGGCGTCGCCATGCTGGGCCAGGGAGCCTGGATGCTCCTCGCCTGAGCCCTGAGCCCTGAGCCCTGAGCCCTGAG
>NZ_QPFC01000242.1:0-5637 GCF_003427465.1 Nocardiopsis sp. TNDT3
CCCGGACGGATGTCCGGGCGGCGGCCCCTTCGCCGTGGTCGGCGAGCCCGCGGCGCGCTCAGGCCTTCCCGCGTCGGGGCGCGGGGATGGAGCGGTTCCTGCGACGGCGGTCGTACTCCGTCACGAGGGCCTGCGCGTACCACTGGGGCAACTCGTACTCGTCGGCGAGCCAGTTCGACCGGTCCTGGCAGCGCACCAGGCCCGGTCCCCCGTCCAGGGCGTCGAACCACTCGTGGAGTCCCCGGCCGGTGACGACCGGGATGCGTTCGATGAGCTTGGCGTGGATCTCCGGCGAGTGGGTTACCGACATGGGCACCTCCGGCAGCGCGTTGGCGTGTGGCACTTACCTGCGACCCTGCATCAGGATCACGTTTTGGACAAGCCCCGGTCACCAGCTTTTACCTTGCAGGTGTGAGAACGTTCGTCTTGAAGGGGTATCCAGACGAACCCTGCTGTGACAGGCGGGGTTTCGTGCGTGTTCCGGAGACGGAGGGCCTGCCGGCCAGCTGCGCCCCCGGCGTCCGCGACCCTGACGCGGGGGACGGGAGCGGTCGGTCGCGGCACGGGCCGACGGGAGGGGCCGTGCACGGCGAAGGGCCCGCAAGCACCACCGGGACCCCGGCGGCGCGTTCCGGGCCCCGGGCCTCGCGGAGCGTCAGCTCAGGCGCTCGAAGACGGCGGCCATGCCCTGCCCGCCGCCGACGCACATGGTCTCCAGGCCGAAGGTCCGGTCGTGGAAGCGCAGGCCGTTGATCAGCGTGCCGGTGATGCGGGCGCCGGTGCTGCCGAACGGGTGGCCGATCGCGATGGCGCCGCCGTTGACGTTGAGCTGGGAGTCGATGTCGATGCCCAGCTGGTCGGCGGAGGGCAGCACCTGCGCGGCGAAGGCCTCGTTGATCTCGACCAGGTCGATGTCGCCCATGGCCATGTTGGCGCGGGCCAGCGCCTGCCGGGAGGCCTCCACCGGGCCCAGGCCCATGATCTCCGGGCTCAGGCCGGTCACCCCGGTGGACACGATGCGGGCCAGCGGGGTGATGCCCAGCTGGGCGGCCTTGGTGTCGCTCATGACGACCACGGCCGAGGCGCCGTCGTTGAGCGGGCAGGCGTTGCCCGCGGTGACGGTGCCGTCGGGGCGGAACACCGGCTTGAGCTCGGAGACCTTCTCGTAGGTGGTGCCTCGGCGGATGCCGTCGTCGGTGCTGACCACGGTGCCGTCGGGCAGGGTCACCGGGGTGATCTCGCGCTCCCAGAAGCCGTTGTCCAGGGACTTCTCGGCGAGGTTCTGCGAGCGGACCGCGAACTCGTCCTGGCGCTGGCGCGAGACGCCGGTGGCCTGGGCGACGTTCTCGGCGGTCTGGCCCATCGCGATGTAGGCGTCGGGCAGGTTGCCGTCCTCGCGCGGGTCGGTCCAGGTTCCGGCACCGCCCTCGGCGCGCTTGGCGGTACGGGCCTTGGCGTCGTCGAAGAGCGGGTTCTCGTTGTTGCCGTCGTCGCTGCTGCCGTTGACGAACCGGCTGACGGTCTCCACGCCCGCGGAGACGAAGACGTCGCCCTCGCCCGCCTTGATGGCGTGGTAGGCCATCCGGGTGGTCTGGAGGGAGGAGGAGCAGTAGCGGGTGACCGTGGTGCCCGGGACGGTGTCCAGACCCAGCTGGACGGCCACGATGCGGGCCATGTTGAAGCCCTGCTCGCCGCCGGGCAGGCCGCAGCCGAGCATCAGGTCGTCGATGCTGCCCGGGTCCAGCTCGGGGACCTTGGCCAGCGCCGCGCGGACGATCTGGGTGGTCAGGTCGTCCGGCCGGATGTCCTTGAGCGAGCCCTTGAAGGCGCGGCCGATGGGGGAGCGGGCGGTTGCGACGATGACTGCTTCGGGCATGGCTGCGTCCCTAACGGTTGAGGTGCTGCGTGTGCAGCTGTGGATCCGGAGGGCCGGGCGACCTGCTCCGGCCTCGGTTGTTACCGACCAGTAAACCTGGCCGGGGGTCCCGCACGCCACCCGGGGTCGGCGTTCAACCGCCCTCCCCGGAACGGTCGGCGTTCTCGGTCGTGGCCATCCCGGTCGACCCGTCCGGGTGCCCGCGGCCGCCCCGGAGGTGGAACGGGCCGCGCACGAGCGCCGCCCAGCGCCCGTGCCTGCCGGATGTGATGACCCCGCTGGCCTGGGCGTCCACCCGGGAGACCTCCGTTCCGGGGGTCTGGGCGGCCACCACGGCCGCGCGGTCCACCGGCAGGACGCCGCTGCTGCGCTCGGCGTCGTCCAGCTCGGGCAGCAGCCCCAGGGCGGCGCAGGCCGAGGGCAGGACGGCGAAGGCGGCCTGCGAGTACCCGAGAGCTGACGGATGAAAACGGTCAGGCCCGAACATGGAAGCAGGATCTGTCCGGAAATCGTCCGCCAGCACGTCGCTCATGGAGACCGCGCGGCCTCCGGCCTCGGTGACCGCGATGACCTGGGCGGCGGCGAGCTGGCGGGAGGCGAGGCGGGCCACCGAACGCAGCGGCCAGCCGATGGGCCGGACGGTGCCCAGGTCGGGGCAGGTGCCCACCACCACCTGCGTGCCGTGGTCGACCAGTTTGCGGACGGTCTCGCGGAGCTGGGCGACGGCGTCGTTGGGGCGCACGCGGCGGATGACGTCGTTGGCGCCGACGAAGATGACCGCGAGGTCGTAGCGGGTGGCCTCCTCCAGGGCGCGGGAGCGCTCGATCTGGACGGCCAGGTTGGCCGAGGTGGTGCCGGGGGAGGCGGTGCAGCGCAGGCGCACGGGGCGCTCGGCGGCCGCCGCCAGCCCCGAGGCCAGGAGGACGCCGGGGGTCTGGTCGGCCCGCTCGACCGCGAACCCGGCGGCGGTGGAGTCGCCCATCATCAGCATGCGGATCGGCGGTCCGGAGCCCCCGCCGTAGACGCCGTTGACCACGGGCCTGTCCCAGCGGGGGGAGCCGACCGCGCGCCGGGCCAGCCTGGCCTGGAGGTAGAGGAGCGCGACGGTGCCGCCGCCCACGAGCGTGAGCCCGCCGCCGCCGAACGCGGTGGCAGCGGCGATCCGTCTTGCGCGTGCGGCTCGCAGCACCGGACACCCCCGAGGCTCGGACCCGCCTGCCCTGGGCGGGACGGATACGAGCGAGGTTACCGGTGGGCAACCCCGGAATCACGTACCTGAGCGGTACACAATCCGCGCCCCGGGGTGAGGGGAGCGGTATGGGCGGAACAGGGGCGGACGGCCGTCCCCCCGGGTGGGGGCGCGGGGGCCGCCGGGCGTTCGGGCACCGGCCGCTCCGGCCTTCCTCCGCGGGAGGGCGGCCGGTTCCCCGACGCAGCGGAACCGGCTGGTGGAGACCATTAGAGTCTGAACTGAGACGGGTCGGACCGGCCCAGCGCCCCGGGCTCGCCACCGGGGCGAGGACATGGCGGGCCGAAACCCGGCCGCCACGACGCAGAGGGAGCGCAAGTGCGGGTATACGACTCACTGATCGACCTGGTCGGGGACACTCCGCTCGTCCGTTTGAACAAGGTCACCCAGGTCCTCGGCCCGAACGCCCCGACGGTCCTCGCCAAGGTCGAGTACTTCAACCCGGGCGGCTCGGTCAAGGACCGCATCGCGCTGCGCATGGTCGAGGCGGCCGAGAAGAGCGGCGAGCTCAAGCCGGGCGGCACCATCGTCGAGCCGACCTCGGGCAACACCGGCATCGGCCTGGCCATCGTGGCCCAGGAGAAGGGCTACCGCTGCGTCTTCGTCTGCCCGGACAAGGTCGGCCCGGACAAGCTCTCGGTCCTGCGCGCCTACGGTGCCGAGGTCGTGGTCTGCCCGACCACCGTCGCCCCCGACCACCCGGAGTCCTACTACTCCGTCTCCGACCGGCTGGCCACCGAGATCCCCGGCGCCTGGAAGCCCAACCAGTACGAGAACACGAACAACCCGGAGTCGCACTACCACAGCACCGGCCCCGAGATCTGGGAGCAGACCGAGGGCCGCATCACCCACTTCGTGGCGGGCATCGGCACCGGCGGCACCATCAGCGGGACCGGCCGCTACCTCAAGGAGGTCTCCGGCGGCGCGGTGCGTATCGTCGGCGCCGACCCCGAGGGCTCGGTCTACTCCGGCGGCTCGGGCCGCCCGTACCTGGTCGAGGGCGTGGGCGAGGACATCTGGCCCGGCACCTACGACACCTCGGTGTGCGACGACATCGTGGCGGTCAGCGACAAGGACTCCTTCCTCATGACCCGCCGCCTGGCCCGGGAGGAGGCCCTGCTGGTGGGCGGCTCCTGCGGCCTGGCCGTCGAGGCGGCCCTGCGCGTGGCCCGGGACGCCGGTCCCGACGACGTCGTCGTCGTGCTGCTGCCCGACGGCGGCCGCGGCTACCTCGGCAAGATCTTCAACGACGAGTGGATGGCCGACTACGGCTTCCTGTCGGCCGAGACCGAGGAGGCCACGGCGGGCCAGGTGCTGGCCGCCAAGGGCGGGGAGATGCCCGACTTCGTGCACGCCCACCCGGACGAGACCGTCGGCACGGCCGTGGCCATCATGCGCGAGTACGGCGTCTCCCAGGTGCCGGTGATGAAGGAGGAGCCCCCGGTCATGGCCGCCGAGGTGGTCGGCTCCATCGCCGAGCGCGACCTCCTCGACGCCCTCTTCGACGGCCGCGCGCAGCTGGACGACCTGGTGGAGACCCACATGGGCAGGCCGCTGGCCACCGTGGGCACCGGCACCCCCGTGAGCGACTGCGTCCGCCTGCTGCGCGGGTCCGGCGCCCTGGTGGTGCTGCGCGACGGCAAGCCGGTGGGGATCCTCACCCGCCAGGACCTGCTGGCCCACCTGTCGGGCTGACCCCGTCCGCGGGAACCTCCGCGAAACCGCCACGGGGCCCGGACCGCGCTCGAACCGAGCACGGTTCGGGCCCCGCTGTGTACCGACCGGACATGTCGTCGCATACTCGAACACTGCTAATGTTCGCGACAGTTACTGGTAGGTAATAAATGGGGGCACGCGTGTCGCGGCTGTTGTCCTGGGTTCTCCGCTCCGTCTGGTCGTACGCCCGCACCAAGGCCGAAATCCGCGCCGACTCCAGGGCGGCCCGCAGGTTCGCGCGCTTCGGCACGGGCTCGGCGATCGCCTTCCCCACGGCCACCCTCTACGGCGAGCCCTGGATCGAGATCGGCGTGCACACCGTCCTGGGCGGGGACATGACCCTCGCCGCCGGGATGGGGCCCGACTACGACCTGGGCCCCGGGACGGTCGTGCGGATCGGCTCGGGCTGCGCCATCGGGCGCGGCTCGCACATCGTCGCCCACAGGTCCGTGGACATCGGCGACCACGTGTACACCGGCCCCTACGTCTACATCACCGACCAGAACCACGCCTACGGCAACACCGAGATCCCCGTCGGCCTCCAGTGGCCGGTGGACGACCCCGTCAGCATCGGCGACGGCACCTGGATCGGCGCGAACGCGGTGATCCTGCCCGGCGTGCACCTGGGCCGCAACTCGGTCGTGGCCGCGGGCACCGTGGTCCGGCCGGGCACCTACCCCGACCACGCCGTCATCGCCGGCGTGCCCGGGAAGGTCGTGCGAACCCACGACCCCGAACTGGGCTGGGACCCGCCGCTGCGCGAGACCGGCACCCCCACCCGGGTGCCCACCCCCGT
>NZ_QPFC01000243.1:0-1467 GCF_003427465.1 Nocardiopsis sp. TNDT3
TGGCGCATGCCGCCGGAGAACTCGTGCGGGTAGGCGTGCGCGCGTCGGGCGGCGTCGGGGATGCCGACCCGGTCCAGTGCGGCCACCGCCCGCTCCCACGCCGCGGCCCGGCTCATCCGACGCACGGAGCGCAGGGCGCGTACGAGCTGGGCGCCCACGGTGTGCACGGGGCTGAGCACGGCGAGCGCGTCCTGGGGCACCAGGGACATCCGCCGCCCGCGCAGGGTCCGCAGGACGGCGGGCGGTGCGCCGACCAGCTCCTGTCCGTGCAGGCGGACGCTTCCGGTGACGGAGGCGCCGTAGGGCGCCATGCCCAGGACGGCGCGGGCGGTGACCGACTTCCCGGCCCCGGACTCCCCCACGAGCGCGAGCACCTCGCCGGGGCGCACGTCGAAGGAGAGCCCGCGCACGGCGCGGACCCCGCCCCCTCGCCGTCCGGGCAGGGTGACCCGCAGGTCGCGGACCGACAGCAGGGCCTCGTCGCTCATCTGCGTCCTTCCGGGGAGAGTTCGGCCTTCGGGCCGGAGAGGAGAGGGACCGGGCCCCGCGCGGCGGGGCGGCGGACGCGGCCGCGCGTCCGGGACGGGCCGCCGACCGCCGCGCCCGCGCGGAGGAGCCCGCCTTCTTCACAGGTCACGTCAGGGCTCCTGGGGACGGCGCGGTCGCGGCCGGGCGGGAACCCCGGCGCCACGGGGGTGTCCACGAGCCCTGGGGAAGCGTGGACGAGGAGACCGCGAACGCGGCCAGCAGCAGGAGCATGGCGGCCGGGGCCAGCGCCGCCAGGGGCGCGCGCTCCACGTAGGCCAGGGACTCCGACAGGCTCAGGCCCCACTCCGCCGAGGGCGGCTGCGAGCCCAGGCCGAGGAAGCCGAGCGAGGCGATGGCCAGCGCGATGCCCGGCAGGCGCAGCACGGCGTGGCGGGCCACCGGCCCCAGGACCGCGGGCAGCACGTGCCGGACCAGGATCCAGCGGGGGTCGGCGCCCAGGGCCCGCTGCGCGGTCAGGTAGGCGGCCGCGCGCGTCTCCTGGACCAGCGCGGAGGTGTGCGCGGCCAGCGGGGGCCAGGAGACCAGGGCCACGGCCACGGCGGCGCCGAGGGGGCCGGGCCCGGCGATGGCGGCCACCAGGATTCCGGCGATCACCGGGGGCAGGGCGTTGGCCATCTCCGAGGCGCCCGCCGACAGCGCGGGAACGAACCCGATCAGCAGGGCCGCGGCCAGGCTGGCCAGGCACACCAGCGCCGCGGTGCCCACGGTGGCCAGGGCGCCGTGCCCGAGCCGGGCCAGGACGTCGCGGCCGACCGCGTCGGTGCCCAGGGGGTGGTCCCAGGAGGGGGCGGCGAGGCGCTGGGCCACCTCGACGGTCATGGCGTCGCGGGTCAGGCCCCACAGGCACACCGTCAGGATCAGCGCCGCGCACACCGCGGGCACCGCGCGGCGCACGGCCCCCGCGGGGGCGGTGGGCGG
>NZ_QPFC01001457.1:0-2084 GCF_003427465.1 Nocardiopsis sp. TNDT3
GACTGGGGGCGGGGGCCGCGGGCCCCTGTGGGATGAGCGCCCCCAGTCCCTTGCCCAGTCCGCGCCGCTGCTGGCTCACCGGCACCTCCACACTCCTCTTCCGCTTGTCAGACCTTGGCCCTGTGGGCGATCTCCCGGGCGGCTTCCAGGTAGGCCACCGCACCGGTGGAAGCCGGGTCGTACGTCATCACCGACTGGCCGTAACTGGGCGCCTCGGACACCCGGACGCTCCGGGGGATCAGCGTCTCCAGGACGGTGTCCCCGAAGTGCGAGCGCACCTCGTCGGCCACCTGCTGGGAGAGCCTGGTCCGGCCGTCGTACATCGTCAGCAGGATGGTGCTGACCGCCAGCCCCGGGTTCAGGTGGGACTGGACGAGCTCCACGTTGCGCAGCAGCTGCCCCAGACCCTCCAGGGCGTAGTACTCGCACTGGATCGGGATCATGACCTCGTCGCACGCCACCATCGCGTTGACCGTCAGCAGGCCGAGCGAGGGCGGGCAGTCGATGAGGATGTAGTCCAGGTCCGAGGTGTCGTAGGCGGCGAAGGCCCGCTTGAGCCGGGCCTCGCGCGCGACGAGCGAGACCAGTTCGATCTCGGCGCCCGCCAGGTCGATGGTCGCCGGGGCGCACCAGAGGTTGGGGATCTCCGGGACCGGCTGGGCGAGCTTGCGGATCTCCTCGTCCTCCACCAGGCAGTGGTAGATGGACCGGGTCTGGTTGTCGCGCTCCATGCTGAGGGCGGTGGACGCGTTGCCCTGCGGGTCGAGGTCGACCACGAGGACGCGCTGTCCGTGCATCGCCAGGGCGGCCGCGATGTTGACCGTCGTGGTGGTCTTGCCGACGCCGCCCTTCTGGTTGGCCACACTGATCACCCGGCATTCCTTGGGCCGGGGCCAGATGTCGTCGGGCCCGCGAACCGCCATGGCCTCGTGGGCCGCACGGGCGAGCGGAGTGTCGGGAACCCCGGACGGTGTTTCACGTGAAACATCGAGCAGGTCTCCGTAGGAGGATGTTTCACGTGAAACACCGGGGTTGTCGGATGGGTTCACGAAGGAGTTCACCTCTTCCGTCCGCGCTTCTTCTTGCCGCCGCGCGCCTTCGGCGCGGGCGGACCACCGGTCACCGTGACGCGAACGACCGTGGTAGCGGGATCGACTTTACCCCGCCCCACCCTGATCACATCGCTAACGCTGGGCCGCAGTTTCGAAACGTCTTCCTTCGCGGCGGCCAGTTCGGCCTCCGCCTGCTCCCCCTTGAGCGCCAGCAGGCTGCCACCCTCGCGCAGGAGGGGCAGGGACCACCCGGCGAGCCGACTGAGGGGAGCGACCGCGCGGGCGGTGACGAAGTCGGTGTAGACCTCGCCGTGCGCCTCCTCGGCACGGCCGCGCCGCACCTCCACGTTGGGCAGCTCCAGGATTTCCACGGCCTCGTTGAGGAAGACCGTCCGGCGCAGCAGCGGCTCCAGCAGCACCATGCGGATGTCGGGGCGCAGCAGGCCGAGCACCAGACCGGGCAGCCCGGCGCCCGAGCCGACGTCCACCACCTCCGCGCCCTCGGGAAGCAGCTCCTCCACGACGGCGCAGTTGATGAGGTGCCGCTCCCACAGGCGGGGGACCTCGCGCGGACCGATCAGGCCCCGGCGCACCCCGTCGTCGGCGAGCAGTTCGGCGTAGCGCCGCGCCGTCGGCAGGGAGGTGCCGAAGACCGCCTCCGCCTCCGCCGGGGGAGCGGGGAGCGCGGCGCCGGACTCCTCAGTGCCCGAGGTCATCGGTCACCACCTGTGAACTCGTCCATCATCACTTCCATGTCGGTTCGCCACGGCGTCCGCGCACACGGCGGGACCGGTGGGCGAAGGGGGACGCGCAGCGGCGCGGAGAAAAGGGATCCACCCTGAATCCTACGCGCGGGAGGACACCGCGGTTTCACGTGAAACAACCACGGCCCCCGCTTCTGCCTTCCCGGTCCGCGGCCCGGCCACACATGGCGAGAAGTCGACAGAGCCACATGCCGACACGGCGAGGGGGTCCACACGGCAGGAGCCGGGTACAAGCGGAGGGGGTGGCGATGTTTCACGTGAAACATCG
>NZ_QPFC01000244.1:0-8839 GCF_003427465.1 Nocardiopsis sp. TNDT3
CCCTTCCGCCCGGAGGCGGAAGGGGGCCCTCGCGTTTCCCGTCGCGGCGACGCGTGCGCCCGCGGAGGGCGTGACCGCCTACTCGCTGGCCAGCGCCCCCGTGATCGAGGTGGCCGCCGCCCGGCGGGCGGGCAGCACCGAGGCCAGCAGCCCCGCCAGGACCGCGACCGCGATGAACACCCCGATCTGGCCGAAGGGCACGGTGAAGACCATGTCCGGCATGACCGAGGCCCCGGCCGCCCAGCCGAACACCACGCCCAGCACGATGCCGATACCGGCGCCGATCAGGCACAGCAGCACGGCCTCCACGCTCAGCATCCGGCGCAGCTGGCCCCGGGCCAGCCCCAGCGCCCGCAGCAGCGCGGACTCGCGGGTGCGCTCCAGCACCGACAGAGCCATGGTGTTGGAGATACCGAACACCGCGATGATGATCGCCAGGCCCAGCATCGCCGCGATGGTGTAGAAGGCGATGTCCAGAACCTCGGAGAACTGGTTCTTCATCTCGGCGGCCGACGCGACCTGCATGGTCGGGTGGTCCTCGACCGCGGTGTAGACCGCGTCGCGCACCTCGGCGGCGTCGGCTCCCTCGGCGGCGCGGATGAGCAGCATCTCGTCCTCGTCCACCGACGGGAAGGCCGCGGCGAAGTCCTCCGGGTGCAGGGTCACGCCCGTCAGGGACTGCATGTCCTCCACGACCGCGACGATCTCCACGGACAGGTCCCGGCCGTCCTCGGCCGGGAGGGTGAGGGTGTCGCCCACCCCGGCGCCCTCGGCGTAGCCCTCCGTCACCGTGGCCCGGCCCGGACCGATGTCGGTCACGTCGCCCTCGACGGTGTCGCTGGTGAGGTCGACGCCGACCTCGGCGCCCGGGTAGGTGTAGACGGGGACCGACTGGCCGCCGTCCGTGTCGACGTAGACGCTGCGCTGGCCGATGACCTTGCCCAGGGCGGACTGGCCCTCCAGCGCCACCCGGACCTCGTTCGGGATGGTGGGGAACCGCGGCTCCTGGGCCGCCCCGGCCTCGGTGCCGCCCTGCGTGCCGGAGTCCTCACCGGCGGACGCGCCCCCGGTCGGCTCCGCGGGCTCGGCGGGGCCCTCGGCACCGTCGGCGGGAGCCTCTCCGGCCGCGCTCTCCTCGCCGTCGGCGGGAGCCTGCCCGGCGCCTGCGGACTGCTCGGAACCCTCGCTCCCCGCCGGGTCCTCGGCTTCCTCCGAGCCCTCGGCCGTCTCGGTGGCGGTCCCCGTCCCCTCCATGGAGAACTGCGGGGAGACCTGGTAGTCCACCGGGAACTGCTCCTCCAGCATCCGGGTCATGGTCGTCTCGACGGAGGCGCTGACCACCGAGTACCCGGTGATGAGGGTCGCGCCCACGGTCAGGGCGATCATCGCGGTGGCCGCGCGGCGCGGGCTGCGGGTGGAGTTGTCCACCGCCAGCATGCTCGGCACGCCCACCTTCCGCAGGGGCACGCCGACCAGGCGCACGATGCCGCGCACCAGCAGCGGGCCCAGCACGACCACGCCCACGAACGCGATGAGGGCGGCGGCGGTGACGATGACCGGGCCCATCGTGCCCGGTCCCATCATCTGGGTCAGGCCCACCAGGGCGGCCGCGACCGCGAAGGTCACCAGGCCGAAGACGACGCGGACCCAGCCGGTGCCCTTCTCCAGTCCGGCGGCGGTGGCGCTGGTGCGCAGGGCCGCCAGCGGCGCCACCCGGGTAGCGCGCGTGGCCGGGACCATCGCGGAGAACACGGTCACCACGGTTCCCACGGCCAGTCCGACCAGGACCGCCGTCGGCGTGACCACCACGGGCACCGCCTCCCCGGAGCCCAGCAGCGGGCCGCCGTAGGTCGCACCGGCCATGCCGACGCCCACACCGGCCAGCACGCCCAGGGCGGAGGAGACCAGGCCCACGACCACCGACTCGGTCAGCACCGACCGGAAGACCTGGCCGCGCTTGGCGCCCACGCACCGCAGCAGGGCCAGCTCGCGCTGGCGCTGGGCGATGAGGATGGCGAAGGTGTTGTAGATGACGATCCCGGCGACGAACATCGCGATGAAGGCGAACAGCAGCAGCGCGACGCGCAGCATCTCCGCCTGGCCGCCCACGCTCTCGGCCATGTCCAGACCGAACTGCTCACCGGTGCTCACCTCGGCCGCGCCCCCCAGCTCCGCGGCGACGGCGTCGGCCGCATCCTGCGGGGTGTGGCCCTCGGCGGCGAGCACGTCGATCTCGGCGTAGTCCCTCACGCCGGCCATCTCCCGGGTGGTGTCCGGGTCGAAGACGACGGCGCCCCCCATGCTGTAGGCCGGGTCCACGCCGAACTCGACCAGCCCGGTGAGGGTGAAGTCGCGCTTGTCCCCCTCGGCGTCGAGCACGGTCACCGTGTCGCCGACCGCGAAGCCGGTCTGCTCGGCGGTGGAGGTGGCCAGGGCGATCTCGTCCCTGCTCGCGGGCAGCGAGCCCTCGTCGGCGGAGAAGCGGCTGACCTCGCCCAGCCCGACCGCGGCGGGAGGCACGAAGCCGACCGCGCGGCCGTCGGCGTCCAGGAGCACGGCCTCGCCCTTCAGGAGCCCGCCCGCCTCGGCGACCTCGGGCAGCGCCCGCACCGCGTCCAGCTGCTCGTCGGTGAACGGAACCGGCTCCTCGGGCGGCTCCGTGCTCTCGGGGTCGAACTCGGGCTCGGTGGGCACGGCGATGGCGTCCACGCTGGTGGCCGAGCCCATGACGGACTTCTCGTAGCTGGCGTTGAGGGTGTCGGCGAAGACCATGGTCCCCGACACGAACATGACCCCCAGCAGGATCGCCAGCACGGTGGTGACGTACCGGGACTTGTGCAGACGCAGCCCGGCGAGTGTGGTGCGCAGCATGTCCCTCAGGCCTCTTCCAGCTTCAGCAGCCGCGCGGAGACCAGCTCGGCGGTGGGTTCGACGACCTCGTCCACCAGACGTCCGTCGCGCAGGAAGACCACGCGGTCGGCGTAGGAGGCGGCCACGGGGTCGTGGGTGACCATGACGATGGTCTGGTTCAGGTTGCGGGCCGAGTTGCGCAGGAACTCCAGCACCTCGGTGCCCGAGCGCGAGTCCAGGTTGCCGGTGGGCTCGTCGGCGTAGACGACCTCGGGCGCGTTGAGCAGGGCGCGGGCCACGGCCACGCGCTGCTGCTGGCCGCCGGAGAGCTTGGCGGGCAGGTGGTTGAGCCGGTCGCGCAGGCCCACCACGTCGATGATGTGGTCGAAGCGCTGCTTGTCGACCCCGCGCTTGGCGATCTGCGACGGCAGCAGGATGTTCTGCTCGGCGGTCAGCATCGGCAGCAGGTTGAAGGACTGGAAGATGAACCCGATCCGGTCGCGGCGCAGCAGGGTCAGCTCGGCGTCGCGCAGGCCGGTGATCTGGGTGCGGCCCAGGTGCACGGTGCCCGAGGTGGGCACGTCCAGTCCGGCCAGGCAGTGCATGAGGGTGGACTTGCCCGACCCCGAGGGGCCCATGATCGCGGTGAACGCGCCCCGGTGGAACTCCACGTCCACCCCGGCCAGGGCGTGGACCTGGCTGTCGCCGGTGTCGTAGGTCTTGGTGAGGCCCCGGGCGACCACCACCGGCGGTGAGGTGACCGTCGGGTCGGGCTTCACGGTGAACTCGGTCACGGCAGACAGCTCCAGGAATCGGGGATGGTGTGCGGGCCGGACGGGCTCTCCGTCGCGGCTGTCCACAACGCTAGGTCCGCCCGCCCGGCCCGGGCGTCCCCCGCGGGGCCGATTCGCGACTCGGCCAAAGGAACGGTGGCGGGCGGGTTCGCGACTCCTTCGTCTGGCCGGCGCACCGACTTTCGTCGGGGGTCGTCGGAGCACCCTCCGTCACGGGCCCGCCACGCGCCCCTGCCGGCCTGGGCTTTCGCGGGCGGACCGACGATCGGACCGCGCGGGACCGGGCGCGGCGCGCGCACGGGCCGACCGGGTGCGCCGCCGTAGACTCCCCAGCATGAGGAGCTGGGTGAGCGACCGGGGCAGGGACGCCGGCGCCCTGTGGAACAAGAACCGGGAGTGGTGGTGGGCCCGCCGCCTGACCATCGCCGACTGGCTCTACGCCGTGCTGCCGCTGCCGTTCAGCTGGGTACTGCAACTGGTGGGCAGCACGCAGCTCGGCCTGTTCGGCGGGCTCGTCCCCGCGCTCCTGGCGCTCCTGGCCAACGTGAACATCGCGTTCGCCCTGGCCGCCGGGGTGGTCCTCTACGTGATCCCGGTCGTGTTCGCCGGTGCCACGGTCCTGCTGCGGCGGAGCTTCCCGCAGTGGATGCTCGTCACCGCGCTCGTGCTGCTGCTGTGCTTCGCCAACTTCGTCCCGGCCGTGATCGCCCTGTACTCGTACTCGGTGTACCAGGGCAACCGTCGCCTGCTGGTGGGCTGGTTCGCCCTGTACAGCCTGGCCATGGTCGTCGCCTACGAGGCCAACCCCCTCGGCCAGGTCTTCCTCATCGGGATGCTGCTGGTCGTACCGATGGTCTTCGGCCTGTGGGTGGGCACCCGCCGCCAGCTCATCGACCGCCTCCACGAGCGCGCCGAGCGCCTCGAACGCGAACAGCACATGATGGCCGAGCAGGCCATCACCGCCGAGCGCACCCGCATCGCCCGGGAGATGCACGACGTGGTCGCCCACCGGGTCAGCCTCATGGTGCTGCACGCGGGAGGGCTGGAGGTCTCCGCCGAGGACCCGCGCACCGTCGAGGCGGCCGGGCTCATCCGCACCACCGGCCGCGAGGCCCTCACCGAACTGCGCGGCATCCTCGGGGTGCTGCGCGACGACACCGACGCCGCGCCCACCGCCCCCCAGCCGGTCCTGTCGGACCTGGACCGCCTGGTGGGGGAGTGGCGCGCCGCCGGGATGCCGATCGACCGGGAGGAGAGCGGCCGGGTCCGCCCGCTGCCGACGGGCGTCCAGCGCACCGCCTACCGGATCGTCCAGGAGGGGCTGACCAACGCCGCCAAGCACGCGCCCGGCGCCGCCGTCACCCTGCGCCTGCACTACGCCGACCGCCAGCTGGAGGTGGAGGTGGCCAACGCGCCCGCCCGGGGCCCGGCCTCGCCCATGCCCCGCAGCGGATTCGGTCTGACCGGGCTGCGCGAGCGCGTCGTGCTCTCCGGCGGAAGCCTCAGCGCGGGGGCGTGCCCCGACGGCGGGTGGCGTCTGCGCGCTATCGTGCGAACCGACGATCCATCCGGTACGGAGGAAGAGGTTTCCGAAGGTGATCCGCACGCTCCTGGTCGATGACGAACTCCTGGTCAGGTCCGGCCTGCGGATGATCCTGGACTCCGCTCCCGACATCGAGGTGGTGGGCGAGGGCGGCGACGGCGCCGAGGCCGTGCGCCTGGCCGAGGAACTCGCCCCCGACGTGGTGCTGCTCGACATCCGCATGCCGGGCACCGACGGGATCACCGCCGCCGCCCGCCTGACCGCCCTGCCCCGGCCGCCCCGCGTGGTCCTGCTGACCACCTTCGACCTGGACGAGTACGTGCACAGCGCCCTGCGGGCCGGTGCGGTGGGCTTCCTGCTCAAGGACACCCCGCCCCGCGACCTCATCGGCGCGGTGCGCACCGTCCACGAGGGCAACGCGATGCTCGCGCCCAGCGTGACCAAGCGCATGCTCGAACGCTTCGCCGCGCCCGCCCCCGCCGACTCCGCGGCGGGCCGCGCCGAGGCCGTGCGCCGCCTGTCGGTGCTCAGCGAGCGCGAGCGGTCGGTGCTCCTCGCGGTGGCTCGGGGCCGGTCCAACGCCGAGGCGGGCCGCGACCTGGGCATGCGCGAGGCCACGGTCAAGGCCCACGTCAGCCGCATCCTGGCCAAGCTGGACATGTCCAACCGGGTGCAGGCCGCCATCCTGGCCCACGACGCGGGCTGGGCCTGAGGGCGGACCGGTGTGAGCGGCGGGCCGGACTCCGGGACGGGGCGGGGCCGTCTCCCGCCCCGGATAGGGTCGCTGTCGACCTCGTTCCCCCAGACGAAGGAACCGACCGTGCCAACGCTCCCCTCCTGGCACAGGAAGGTCCTGCCCCGCGTGCTCGGCGGGTGGGGCCTGCTCATGGCCGCCTTCACGGGCAGTTTCGTGGTCAGGCTCACCGAGTCGCCCACGCTCCTGGCGCTGTACGCGTCCGCGGTCCTGGCCGGGTTCGTCTGGTTGGACCGCCGGGGCGTCGTCTTCGGGGAGGATCCGTATCCGGGCTCGTTCGAGCGGCGACCGCCCGCGGGGCACGCACGGCCCCTGTCGGGCATGCGGGCGGGGCTGGGCCACATCGCACTGGTGATCCTGTCCTGGATGGTTTCCACGGGGTCCGCGCACACCTGGCTGCTGAGCCCCGGCACGATGCTCATCCTGGCGGTCGTCGTCGGCGTACCCCGACCACCGGAGGCCGAGGACGGGGAGGAACAAGGGGACCCGCGTCGGTGACACACCTCACCGCCGCCCGCCGTGCTCGGGGCGTCCCCCCAGCGTGTCCGGAATCCCCGCACATGGGCGGATCGGCGCCCCTGTTCGCCTCGGTTGCGTCTACCGCCGGGTAGCTCGGTACGCTGCAATGCGATCCCACCCCCCGCAACACCACGTCGTGGCTGATCACAGCAGCCGCAGGAGAAGAGGAGCCCCTATGTCGCGCTCGGTACTGGTCACCGGCGGCAGCCGCGGAATCGGCCTGGCCATCGCCCGTGAGCTGGCCGCGGGCGGAGACGACGTCGCCGTGACCTACCGCTCCGGCGAGCCCCCGGAGGGTCTGCTGGGCGTCCGTTGCGACATCACCGACTCCGCCCAGGTCGACGCCGCCTTCAAGGAGGTCGAGGAGGCGCAGGGTCCCGTCGAGGTGCTCGTGGCCAACGCCGGCATCACCAAGGACCAGCTGCTGGCCCTGATGAGCGAGGACGAGTTCTCCTCCGTGCTGGACACCAACCTCACCGGCGCCTTCCGCGTGGCCAAGCGCGCCGTGCGCGGCATGATGCGCAAGCGCTCGGGCCGCATCGTCCTCATCTCCTCCGTCGTGGGCCTCCTCGGCTCCGGCGGCCAGGTCAACTACGCCGCCTCCAAGGCCGGGCTCGTCGGCTTCGGCCGCTCCCTGGCCCGCGAGCTGGGCTCGCGCAACATCACGGTCAACATCGTCGCCCCCGGCTTCATCGAGACCGACATGACCGCGGCCCTGTCCGAGGAGCGCCAGGCCGAGATCAAGAAGAACGTCCCCCTGGGCCGCCTCGGCTCCTCCGAGGACATCGCCAGGACGGTGGGCTTCCTCGCCGGGCCCGGCGGCGCCTACATCTCCGGCGCCGTGATCCCCGTCGACGGCGGCCTGGGCATGGGCCACTGACCGGGTCCGCCCCCTTTTTCCCTTCAGCCACCGGAAGGGCTCCCCTTCCGCAACGGACCACAGACAGGACGGACGACCCGAACATGGGAATCCTCGAAGGCAAGCGCATCCTCGTCACCGGTGTGCTCACCGACTCCTCCATCGGCTTCCACGTGGCCCGCCTGGCCCAGGAGCAGGGCGCCACGGTCGTGCTCACCGGCTACGGCCGCCTGAGCCTGGTGGAGCGCATCGCCAAGCGCCTGCCCGAGACGCCCCCGATCCTGGAGCTGGACGTCACCGACGACGAGCAGCTCTCCACCCTGGCCGCCCGCGTCGGCGAGCACGTGGACGGCCTCGACGGCGTCGTGCACTCCATCGGTTTCACCCCGCAGGACGCCCTGGGCGGCAACTTCCTCAACACCGCGTGGTCGGACGTGGCCACGGCCATGCACACCTCGACCTTCTCCCTGAAGTCGCTGACCACCTCGCTGCTGCCGCTGATGAAGGACGGCGGCTCGGTCGTGGCCCTGGACTTCGACAACAGCGTCTCCTACCCCATCTACGACTGGATGGGCGTGGCCAAGTCCGCGCTGACCTCCACCGCCCGCTACCTGGCCCGCTACGTCGGCGACCAGAACATCCGGGTCAACCTGGTCTCCGCCGGGCCGCTGAGCACCATGGCCGCCCGCAGCATCCCCGGGTTCTCCGAGCTGGCCAAGCACTGGCCCGAGCGCGCCCCGCTGGGCTGGGACGTCACCAACCCCGAGCCCGCGGCCAAGGCGGTCGTGGCGCTGCTGTCGGACTGGTTCCCCGCCACCACCGGCGAGATCGTCCACGTCGACGGCGGCTTCCACTCCACCGGGGCCTGACCGCCCCGAACGCACCGGCTCCGGCTCCTCCGGAACCGGTGCCCCGCCGTGGGCGTGCGATAGGTTGACGCGGGCGGGCCACCCCCAGGGGGCGGCCCGCCCGTCTGCCGTCGCGGGGCGGGTGCGGCGAGTGCCCGCCGTGTGCCCGAAGAGGTGCGTGCGACCCCGGCAGGCGGCCGTGCGAGCCGAGAGCGAAGGGGACGGGGCAATGGATCTGGGACTGAAGGGGGCACGGGTCGCCGTGACCGGTGCCAGCAGGGGGATCGGCCGGGCCATCGCCCAGCTGTTCGCCGTCGAGGGCGCCGACCTCGCGATCTGCGCGCGCACCCCCGAACCGCTGTCCGAGGCGGCCCGCGAGCTGGAGGAGACCGGCGCCCGCGTGTTCTCGCGCGCCCTGGACGTCACCGACCACGACGCGCTGCCCTCCTTCGTCGAGGACGCGGTGGCCGAACTCGGCGGCCTGGACGTGCTGGTGTCCAACGTCTCCGGCGGCAGCGCGCCCACCCCCGACCAGTGGGAGCGCGGCTTCGCGGCCGACCTGATGCCCTTCGTGCGCCTGACCGAGGCGGCCAAACCCCACCTGCTGGCCTCCGAGCGCGGCGGCTCGGTGGTGCTGATCTCCAGCACCTCGGCCCTGCACACCACCGTGCC
>NZ_QPFC01000245.1:0-2940 GCF_003427465.1 Nocardiopsis sp. TNDT3
CAGCAGGGGGTCGTCGGGGTGGGTGGTGTGCGGGGGGTGGAAGTCCAGACCGGCGTGCTCGGAGTCGGCGTAGTTCAGCCACCCCTCCATGTAGCCCGTGCAGATCCGCGTCCAGTGCCCCCGCAGCGGGGCGAACTTCTCGGTCTCGGCGGCCGAGCACACCACGTGCGCGATCTCGCCGCGCTCCAGCCGGTCCAGCAGGTCGCCCTCGGACAGGGAGGTGGGGGTGGGGCAGACCACGGCGCCGAGCTTGGTCGCGGCGAGCAGGGTCTCCCACAGCTCCACCTGGTTGCCCAGCATCAGCAGGATCCGGTCGCCCGGGTGCACGCCCTGGTTGTTCAGCCAGTTGGCCACCTGGGCGGAGCGCTCCGACATCCGCCGGTAGGTGTACCTGGCCTGGCCGCCGTCCTCCTCCACGATCCACAGCGCCGTCCGGTCCGGACGGCGCCCGGCCACCTCGTCGAAGTAGTCCAGCGCCCAGTTGAACCGGTCCGACCGGGGCCAGGTGAACTCCCGGTGCGCCCTCCCCTGGTCCTCGCGCAGGTCCAGGAGCAGGTCCCGGGCGGCGCGGAACTCGGCCGCGCCCGCGGCTGCCGTCTCTCTCGACATGTGGCGACCTCCGGTTCGTGGACAGGGCGCCGACCGCACTGTCCGCCGGTCCCGCCCGGGCTGGGCGGTGCAACGGGTGTGCCCCGCTGGTCCTACCCGGGATGCGCCGCCGTGACGCTTGGGGCCCGTGGTCCGGACGGGCCCTTGACCTCGGGTGACGGTTCGGGCGTCCGGACGGGGAGGCGCCGGGCGTGGCGTGCGTCGGTGGCGGTGGGCGGCGCGCGTGCGGTGGGGCGGAGGCACGGGAGAGCACAACCCCGTCCGCAGTCGGGCGCCCGGCGCCGCGGGCCGGGACGGTGACCGCATGCGGCCCCGCGGGGCGGGTTCCGCTGGCTCTAGGATGTGTGGACATGGAGGAACTTCGCGGACACCACGGAACCTGGCGGATCGACGACGAGACGATCCGTGTCCGCTTCGACTCCGGCCGCAAGGTGCCCGCCCTGTTCCGGTCGCTGGGGAGCTGCTCGGTTCCGCTGGCCGCCGTCCGCGAGGTCGACTTCGACCGGGGCACCCGCAAGCACGGGTGGCGGCTGCGGCTGCGGCTGGTGGAGGGCGGCGACCCCTACGCGCTCCTGGGCGTCCCCGGCCGGGACGCGCTCACCCCGCTGCTGATCACCGGCCCGCACGACGGAGAACTCCTCGCCGAGTACTACTCCGAGCAGATCGCCTCCTCGGCCCGCTTCGCCCGCGAGACCCTGACCGGGGAACTCGACCCGCGCGAGGTCGCCCGGGGACTGGTGGCCCGGCCCCCGCTCCAGGTCCGCACCGCCGAGGGCACGGCCTCCTTCGACGGCACCCGCGTGCGCCTCCAGTGGGACAACTGGCTGGCCAGCACGGCCAAGCAGAAGGAGAAGGCCCGCGACTACCAGCTCTCCGAGATCGAGACCGCCCACTGGCACCCGCCGGTCGACGTCACCGAGGGCTACCTGCGCATCGTGCTGCGCGGGGTGACCATCCCCGAGGCCACGGCGCTGGACCACGACTTCTTCACGCTCGCCTCGCACGGGACCAAGGGCAGCGAGGAGACCCTGCTGATGGCCGCCACCGTCAACGCCCACGTCGCGGCGGCCGAGGACCCCCGGCAGGAGCGCGCCGCGCTCGGAGCGGCGGACGACGACGGCAGCGAGGCGGTCTTCGCCAAGATCCGCGAACTCGGGCGGCTGCACGCCGAGGGCCTGCTCACCGACGACGAGTTCAGCGCCAAGAAGGCCGAGCTGCTCGACCGCCTCTGACGGCGTCCCGTGCGTGTTCGCGCCCGGTGGACACCTGGGACGCCGTACCCTCTCCTCGTCGTTCTCCGTCAGGCGTCCGCCGGACACCTCCGTCCGCGGCGCCCGACTCCGCCGGGGTCCCCGGGGAGGAACCACGTCCACGAACACGTCCACGAAAGGCCCCACGCTTTGCGTACCTTGTACCCGCCCATCGAGCCGTACGACTCGGGGATGCTCGACGTCGGCGACGGACACCGCGTCTACTGGGAGCTGTGCGGCAACCCCGCGGGCAAGCCCGTGGTGTTCCTGCACGGTGGCCCCGGCGGCGGATGCGTGCCCGACCACCGCAGGCTCTTCGACCCGGAGCGGTACCGGATCCTGCTGTTCGACCAGCGCAACTGCGGCCGCTCCACCCCGCACGCCAGCCAGATGGACACCGACCTGTCCACCAACACCACCTGGACGCTGGTGCAGGACATGGAGCGGCTGCGCGAGATGATCGGCGCGGAGTCCTGGCAGGTCTTCGGCGGGTCCTGGGGCAGCTGCCTGGCGCTGGCCTACGCCCAGCGCCACCCCGACCGCGTCAGCGAGCTGGTCGTGCGCGGCATCTTCACCCTGCGCGAGAGCGAGCTGCGCTGGTTCTACCAGGAGGGCGCCTCCCAGCTCTTCCCGGACCTGTGGGAGTCCTACCTGGCGCCCATCCCCGAGGAGGAGCGCGGCGACCTCATCGCCGCCTACGCGCGCCGCCTGAACTCGCCCGACCGTGAGGAGCGCCTGGCCGCCGCGCGCTCGTGGAGCGTGTGGGAGGGGTCCACGGTCACCCTGCTGCCCAACCACGAGCTGCGCGAGCACCACGCGGACGAGGACTACGCGCTGGCCTTCGCGCGGATCGAGAACCACTACTTCGTCAACCGCGGGTTCCTGGAGCCCGACCAGCTCATCGACGGGGCGGAGGCGATCCGGCACATCCCCGGCGTGATCGTGCAGGGCCGCTACGACGTGTGCACCCCGGCCCGCACCGCCTACGACCTGCACAAGGCGTGGCCGGAAGCGGAATTCCACATCGTGGACGACGCCGGGCACGCGTTCAGCGAGCCGGGCATCCTGGACCACCTGATCG
>NZ_QPFC01000246.1:0-11986 GCF_003427465.1 Nocardiopsis sp. TNDT3
GCGAACGGCGCTCCCCCCGCACTCCCGGGGGCGGGGTCCCCGACAGCGTGCGCGCCCTGCGCCGCCGCACCCTGCGGCGCAACCGAGGCCGCGTCCTCGTCGGCGTGGTCCTGCTCTCCCTGCACCAGGTCGCCGAGGCCCTCGTTCCGGTGGCCATCGGCCTGACCATCGACTGGGCCGTCTTCTCCGGCGACGTCGGCGCCCTCGCGGTCTGCGTCGCGGGCATGGTCGTGCTCTTCACCGTCCTGGCCCAGGCCTACCGCAACGGCGCCCGCTTCACCCTGCGCGCCGTCGAGAACGAGGCGCACCTGCTGCGGGTGGAGGCCGCCCGCCGCGCCCTGGACCCGCGCGGCGAGCGCAGCGGCCTGCGCGCGGGCGAGGTCCTGTCGGTGGCCACCTCCGACGCCGAGCAGGCCGCCCTGTACGTGCGTGCCTGGTCGGCCTCGATCGCCGTGGCGGTCGCCATCATCGTCACCACCGTCGCGCTCCTGGCCGTGGACGTGCCCCTGGGGATCGGCGTCCTGGTCGGCGTCCCCCTGCTCATGCTGCTCCTGCGCCTGCCCGCCGCCCGCATCACCCGGCGCAGCGAGGCCAAGCAGGCCACCGCCGCCGGGGCCACCGCCCTGGCCACCGACCTGGTCAGCGGCCTGCGCGTCCTCATGGGCATCGGGGCGCGGCACAACGCGGCCGCCCGCTACCGCCGGGCCAGCGCCCTGGCCCTGGACGCCTCGGTCGGCGCCGCCGCCAGCAACGGCGTCTACCGCGGCCTGGTCACCGCAGCCAGCGCCGTCTTCCTGGCCTGCGTGGCGGGCGTGGCCGGGTGGATGGCCCTCCAGGGACGCCTCAGCGTCGGCGAACTCGTCACCGTCATCGGCCTCGCCCAGTTCCTGGCCGAACCCGTGCAGAGTCTGGGCATGGTCGGCCAGCTGTTCGCCACCGCCCGCGCCTCCGCCCGGCGGCTGGTACGCCTGCTCAACGCCCCCGACGCGGTCACCCCGGGCGAGCGCGCCTGTGCGGAGGAGCCCGTGGTCGCGCTGTCCGGGGTCAGCTACCGCACGCTGCGCGGGGTGGACCTCGAACTCGCCCCCGGCGAACTCGTCGGCGTGCTCACCACCGACCCCCGCGACGCCGAGGCGCTGCTGGAACTGCTCTCGGGCCGGGCCGAACCCGCGGCCCTGGACGGCACGCTCACGGTGGGCGGCGTCCCCGTCCCCGAACTCGCCCTGGACGCCCTGCGCGAGGCGGTCCTGGTGGAGGAGCACGGGACCACCCTGTTCGAGGGCACCCTGCGCTCCAACCTGGACACCGGCGCGGACGGCGACGAGGAGCGGTTGCTGGACGCCCTGCGCGCCGCCTCGGCCGCGGACCTGGTCGAGGGCCACCCCGAGGGCCTGGACCGGCCGGTCGCCGACCGCGCGGCCAACCTCTCCGGCGGCCAGCGCCAGCGCGTGGCCCTGGCCCGGGCCCTGGCCGTCGAGCCGGACGTCCTGCTCCTGGACGAGCCCCTGGCGGCCCTGGACCCGCAGCTGCGGGGCGGCCTGCGCCGGGAGCTGTCCGCCATGCTCTCCTCCTCGGGGTGCGCCACGCTGATCGTCACGCACGACCAGCGCGAGGCCCTGTCCCTGGGGTCGCGGATCGCCCTGATGCGCGAGGGGTCCCTGGTGCAGTTCGGGACGCCCCGGGAGCTCTGGGAGGATCCCGCCGACGCCTTCGTCGCGGACTTCCTAGCCAACGCGGTCCTGCTGGACGCCGAACCCTCCCAGGGCGAGGCCGCGGTGCTCGGCGGCCGGTGGAGGATCCCCGCGTCGGACCTGCGGACCGGGCCGACCCGGCACGGCCGCACCCGCCTGCTCCTGCGCGACGACAGCCTCACCGTCACCGACCGCGACGACGCCCGCTCAGTGACCGCCCAGGTCACGCACGCCGAGTTCGTCGGCGACGCCGTCCGCCTCACGGTCGACGCGCACGGCCACGTGTTCGGCGTGCGGGTTCCGCCCGACGCCCGGATCGGCCGCTCCGTGTCGCTGGCGGTCGTTCCCGGCCGCGCCACCCTGCTCGTTCCCGCGGCCTGAGACCAGCCTGCCCTGAGACCAACGTGCCCTGAGGACACCGCCCGCTGAGGGCACCGCTCGCTGAGAGCAGCACCCCGGCTCCGCCCCTGATGCCGCCGGACCACCCCACGACGGAGGAACCCGTGCTCGAACTCGAAATCCTCGGCTCCAACGCCACCGCTCCCACCCCGGAGGGCCCCGCCTCCTGCTACCTGCTGCACACCAGCGACGGCATCCTGCTGGTCGACGCCGGGCCGGGGTCCCTGCTGGCCTACCGCACGCGTTACGGGCTGGACCGGCTGCGCGGGATCGTGGTGACGCACCTGCACGCCGACCACAGCCTGGACCTCATGGCCTGGGCCTACCGGTGGACCTTCCCCGAGGTCCTGCCGCGCATCCCCCTGTACTACCCGGAGGGGGAGGCAGAGCGCCTGGCCGCCTTCGACGCGGTCTTCGGCATCCCGACGCTGCCCACGATGAACAGCCCCATCGCCCAGTCCTTCGAGCCCAGGGAGATGGCCATGGACGGGACCACCCGCTACGAGGCGGCGGGAGCCTCCTTCCGCTCCTTCCGGGCCCACCACAGCGTCCCCTCGGCGGCGCTGCGGTTCGAGGACCCCGACGGCGGCAGAGTCGTCTCCTTCTCCTCCGACACGGGGTACTGCGAGGCCGTCGTGCGCGCGGCCGAGGGGGCCGACCTGTTCGTGTGCGAGTCGACCTACCTGGAGGCCGACGACCAGGCCCTGACCGGCCACGGCCACCTCACCGCCGCGATGGCCGGTGACCTGGCCGCGGAGGCCGGGGTCGACCACCTGGTCCTCACCCACTTCGCCGACCCCGGCATGTGGGAGGAGGGCGCCCTGCACGCGGCACGCGGGTTCTCCGGCCCGGTGAGCGTGGCCAGGCCCGGCAGCCGCTTCTGAGGGGTCGGCCGGGGGCGCCGCAGCCCCGTCTACTGCGCCCCCGCGGTCCCGCCCTCGGCCTTGGTCCCTGGCCAGTCCCATGGACTGCTCCGCCCTGTGCCGCGCAAGGGCACCCCGGCGCGGGGCTCGCGGATACGCCACCAGGGGCGGCAACAGCACTGCGCGGGATGCGCCCCGGACTAGGTGTCCGCGGTGAGCACGATGCTGGCATGGCCCAGCATCGCCTGCACCACATTTCAGCTCCACCCCCGCCGCCAGCGCCAACGTCGCCGCACCGTGGCGCAGATCGTGCCACCGCACCGGCGGCGACCCACTCTCCGTGTTCAGTTTCCGGAACAGCCGGGACAACCGCTGAGGAGCCAGCGGACCACCCCGCACAGCGGTGAAACGAACCCGCGCGCATCCCACACCCGACTATGAGATTCAGCCTCCTTCTGCTGATGCCACTGGTGACGGCGCAACACCCCGGTGGTGGTGTGGTCCAGCACGAGCATGCGGCGGCTCGCCGCGCTCTTGGGCGCCAACTCCACCAACCCGCCCGGGTGACAGCCCGCCGTTGAGGCCGTAGCACCGACAGCCCACGCACCCCAAGGGAGATCCCGGAGAATTCCCTGATATCAACGCGAACCCCTGGCAGCCGTCAACACGCCCGCTTAGCGTACTGTCCATGTGGACAGTAAAGAATCCAACTGGACAGTACCCGCAGGCCGACAACGGTCGGCTGTACTACCTTGACCACCTCAAACTCCTGCTCATCGCACTCGTCGTACTCCTCCACGCGGCACAGCCCTACGGCCCCGCCGACTGGTGGTACTTCGAGGACCAGGCCCAGGCGCCGTTGCTCTCCAACGCCGCACTCGTCGCGGGCACTTTTCTGATGAGCCTCTTCCTCCTGATCTCCGCCTACCTCGTCCCGGCGGCCTACGACCGCAAGGGCCCCAAGGCCTTCCTGGGCGACCGCTTCCGGCGGTTCCTGCCGCTGGTCCTCGTCGGATTCCTGGTGGTCGTCCCGGTCCTGATGTACGCCTACTACTTGAACTTCCGTCCTCACCCCGACCTCGGCTTCGCCGCCTACTACGCCGACGTCTACATGGGCGGTGCCGATCGACCGCAGGGCTGGTCCGGCCCCATCTGGCCGGACCGCCAGTTCGCCCACCTGTGGTTCATCCAGCACCTGCTGGTCTATGCCCTCCTGTACGCCCTGTGGCGCGCTCTGACGGCCCGGCTGCGCAGCCGGGCGCCCTCCTCCTCCACGGACACTGCTCCCCGGGCCCCCTCGACCGCCGCGATCCTGCTCTTCGTGGCCCTGGTGGCGCTGGCGACCTTCGCACTGCGGGTCTGGTATCCCGTGGACACCTGGGTCCCGCTCCTGGAGTTCATCCAAGCCGAGCCCGGCGACCTGGCCCTGCAGTCCTCCTTCTTCGTGACAGGCCTCCTCGCCTACCGGCAGGGCTGGCTCACGGCCTTCCCCGACCGCGCGGGGTATGCCTGGCTCACCCTCGGCACGGTGCTCGCCGGAGCCCACCTGGCCTTCGGTGAGGAACTGGACAGGTGGTACACCACAGGCGGCTGGAACACCGGCTCCCTGCTGTGGTCGACCGTGGAGACGCTGATGTGCGTCTCCCTGTCCATCGGCCTGCTCGTGCTGTTCCGCCGGTGGGCCGCCCGGCCGAGTCGGCTGCCGCTCGCCCTGGCGGGGCTGGCCTTCACCGTCTACCTCGTTCACGTTCCAGTGGTCGTCGCCCTGCAGTACACGGCGGGCGCCCTGGCCGCGGGCCCGTGGGAGGGTTTCGCCCTGTCCGCCGTCGGTGGCCTGGTGTTGAGCTTCGCGCTGGCCTGGGGCGCCAGTCGAACCCCCTACCTGCGCCGGGTGCTGTGAACGGCGCCCCGCCGGTGGGACGGCTAGGCTGTGCGCCCATGACGCACAGTGCCGATCTCACCGGCCGGGCCCGCATCCGGATGTCCGCGCTGCGCCTGTTCGCCGAACACGGCTTCTCCAGCACCTCGCTCCGCGCCATCGCGGCCGACGCCGGGGTCTCTCACGCCTTGGTCCGGCACCACTTCGGTTCCAAGGAGAAACTGCGCGAGGCCGTGGACGAGGACGTCCTGGACGCCTTCGACACGGTCCTCTCCGACATCGGCGAGCGGGAAGGCGCACCGGAGAGCCTCGCTGCTTTCGGCGAGGCCAGCGCCAGGCTGTTCGGAACGGACGCGATCCGGCGTGAATACCTCCGCCGCGCCTTGGCAGAAGGCAGCGACCTGAGCGCCCGCCTCTTCGCCCGTCTGCTGGAGGGGGTACGGGTACGGCTCTCGACGATGGGCGGCACGGATGAGCGGTGGGCCCCCTACCAGGTACTCTTCCTCGTCCTGGGCCCCATGCTCCTGGAACCGGTGATGCGACCGGGCCTGGACACACCGGTCTTCGACCCCTCGGTGGTCGCCGAACGCAGCGCGGCCAACCAGCGGCTGCTCACCCACGGGATGTTCGCCAAGGACTGAGACGCACACGCACGACAGACGCGACCGAAAGGGCCACTCAACGGACTCGCGCGAGAATCCGCCGCAGCGCACCAGGACCTCGCGAGGTGCCATCGGATACCGCCAGGGGCCGGCGTGCGCTCCGTTCGCGCTCCGCAGTTGCGGACTGGGACGACACCGGGCGTCACCACACGGCATCCGACGGCACGGCTGATCGGATGGTAGGGGACCGACGGTTGCAAAGCGACACGTGACGGTACGTATCCAGCGAAATTCTCATCCGATGGCCGCAGGTTCGAACCCTGCCGGGTACGCCACGAAAACCCAGCTCAGACGGAGTGCACGAGGATCCCGTAAAAGGACCTCACAGCTTTTTTGGGCGATGTGTGCTCCATACGCGCTCTTCAGTTCAACCTCAGTCAAAACGCACCCATCGGGCTGAGAAACCCCGTGTGAGGTCCACTCGTCCAAGATTGATAGGCACACCCTGGACCCACGTGTCCGGCCGCACGTCAGCCCTTCGATGCGACAACCTCCGAGGCGTACCACTATGTACGTATGGAGACGAGCAACCACCTCACCGGAGATCCTCACGGGCCAGTCGTGCAAGCTGGCGTGGTGCACGGTGACGTGATCCAGATCGTGAA
Source organism: Nocardiopsis sp. TNDT3 (assembly GCF_003427465.1). Classification (NCBI taxonomy): domain Bacteria; kingdom Bacillati; phylum Actinomycetota; class Actinomycetes; order Streptosporangiales; family Nocardiopsidaceae; genus Nocardiopsis; species Nocardiopsis sp. TNDT3. The sequence continues at coordinate 6,100 of NZ_QPFC01000246.1, forward strand.
CGTCGGGGAATCGCACGGACCCAACGATGCGAGCGTCAGCCCCGGCTGGAGCTTCTCGGGCCGCTCCCCCGACCCGAGAGCAGCGCCGTGGGACTTCTTCTGGAGGCCGTGGGAGGAACCCGAGACCTACAGACTCAGCATCCGGAACAAACTTCCGGCGCCGCTGGTGATCGCCGAGGCCGGGTTCGTTCTCCGCCGAGCACCACGCGAGACGGGCGTCGATCTGGCAAGAATCACAGCACCAGAGGTGGAGTTTCCACTGACGGTGCGAGGCCATGCGAGTCGGGAGGTTCCGAGCACCGCACTCGCCGGTTTCTCCAGATACCAGGCCGGCAAGGAGTCGGAACAGTTCTGGCTTGGCGCCTACGCCGTAACCGCTCGTGGCCGCGAGTACCGCGGCTACAACCACTACCCCGGAAGCCGGCGTGTCAGGGGGACTCGCTTCGAGCAGGAGTACTTGAAGCGTCGGGCCCGGGGTGAGCGCGTTTCGTTGTAGGAGGGAATCGCAGCTACTCGACCTTGGCCCATTCCTCCGCGCTCGAGACATGACGGTGTTCGCTCTGGTGAAGAGGGGGAGCGTCGGTCTGGCAACTCATCCGAAGATCCAGCGGCCAGGGGTCTATCAAGCTGGTCACACGCCCACCGGCCCTCTCGCAGGCACAGCCCTCGGCGCACCGTACACATGCACATAACCGCTGGACTCCCCCGCGCCGGAACACCGGCAGAGTTCCTTGTGGTCGGCGGGAAGCGCCGTGCCCAGGCGCGCCTCGACCACATCCCACGCGATGTCGACATTCCTCGGACGCCGCTCGACGGCGTCGGCGATCCGTCCGACCCATGACACTGCGGCCCCCTGTCCTTCCGGCAGTTCCGGCACGCCGTCGATCCGAACCCTGTTCGCTTATGGACGTTACCCACGCAGGGGACCCGGCGGCGCGCACTCCGGGGCGGGGCCGGAGTACGGAATCCGACCTCTGCCGACGATGGCGTTCACCGTTATGGCGGGCAGGCGACCGGGCGGCGCCCGGCCCGCGAGGCGAACGATGACCAAGCCCGCCACAGCGGCCCGAAGGAAACGCGCACACCTGACCCCGCAGAGGAATTCACCGACAAGAAGAACCAAGAAAAAAGCCTCGACCGCGAACGCGCCATCCGATCGACGCACCGAGTTTTCGCCCTTCCGGTTGACAACTGCCCACGCCACAGTTATTGTCGTCGCTTATGTCGAAATTCGCATCGTTGGTGGAAGGCCGACCCGGATCCGGGCTCACAAGAGGACCTACGGCCCGAACCGCACCCGGCGACCCGGCCGCCCCACGACCCGACCGACACGGTGAGCCCCGAAAACAGCCCGTGGTCAGGCACGGTGAGCCGCGGCCAGGAGCCCTCCGGGACATCCGATCGGCATCGCGGCAAACGGTGATCGGAGCTTCCCAGCATCAGCGCGTACGCGGCGAGGCACACGTATTGTGCGGTGGCACGCCCGGCGGCAGCGGCTGCTAGTCCCGCCGGGTCCAGGCGACATGGTCGTCGGTTCTCCCACCCTTTTCATCAACCTTTCCGGCGTGCGTTCGTGCCCCCGGGCACGGTTCGCGCCCCTGCTCCACTATTCGTGAGGCTGTGTTCGCCATGCCCGAAAAACCACATAAAGACAAAGAGCAAACGAGCCGTCGCAGGAAGGAACACAAAGACGAGAAAGGCAAGGACCGGGCCTCGGCGCCGCGGAGCCGGACGGGCCACACCGCGCTCGGGAGCCTGGACTACCAGCACCCCACGTATCCCCACGACACACACCCGGTCCTCGTCCCGGGCATCTCGATCGACGACCAGCGCCGCAGCTACCGGGTCGACTGGCTCGTCTTCGCGGTCGCCGGATCGCTGACGGTCGCCTTCGTCGTCTGGGGCATCTGGTCGCCGGGAAGCGTCGCCGCGGTCGCCGAGACGGCGTTCTACTGGTCGACCGACAACCTCGGCTGGATGTTCAACGTCGTGGCCATCGTCGTGCTCGTCTCCACCGTGGGCATAGCGTTCTCGCCCTACGGGAGGATCCCGCTGGGCAAGGACGGCGAGCGGCCCGAGTTCAGCACGTTCTCCTGGACGGCCATGCTGTTCGCCGCCGGGCTGGGTGTGGCGGTCCTGTTCTGGGGGCCCTCGGAGCCGCTCGGCTACTTCATCTCACCGCCTCCGCTGACGAACGAGCCGGAGTCGGTCGAGGCCATGCACACGGCGCTCGCCCAGATGTACTACCACTGGGGCTTCCACGCGTGGGCCGTCTACGCGCTGGTCGGCGGGGCCGTCGCCTACGCCGCCTACCGCCGCGGCCGTCCCCTGCTCATGTCCTCGATCTTCCGCGCCCTGTTCGGCCGACGGCTCACCGAGGGTTTCGCCGGAAAGCTCGTCGACATCTTCGCGATCATCGCCACGCTCTTCGGCACCGCCGCCGCCCTCGGTATCGCGGCGATGCAGATCGGCTCCGGCGTCAGCATCGTGTCGGGCGCCGGGGACCTCACGAACAACACCCTGGTCGTCATCATCGCGGTCCTGACCGTCGGCTTCGTCGTCTCGGCGGTCTCGGGCGTCGCACGGGGCATCCGGCTCCTGTCGAACGTGAACATCGTGCTCACGATCGGCATCGTCGCGGTCTTCCTCTTCCTCGGCCCCACACTGTTCCTCCTGAACCTGCTGCCCTCGGCGGTCATGGAGTACTTCGGCTCCCTGTTCGACATGATGGGCCGATCGCTCTCGTGGGGTCCCGAGACGCAGGAGTTCCAGTCGCTGTGGACCGTCTACTACTGGGCGTGGTGGATCTCCTGGTCGCCCTTCGTGGGCATCTTCCTCGCGCGCATCTCCCGCGGCCGCACCATCCGCCAGTTCACCCTCGGCACGATCATCATCCCGTCCTCGCTGCTCTTCGTCGCCTACGGGGTGATGGGCGGAACCTCCATCTGGATGTACCGGGAGGGCGCCCCCGGTCTCACCGAGGGCATGCCCGCGCCCGAGGTGCTCTTCGCCCTCATCGACAACCTGCCGTACGTGGAGTGGCTGCCCTTCGTCGTGATCGTGGTGCTCGCGATCTTCTTCATCACCGCCGCCGACTCCGCGTCGGTGGTGATGGGCATGCTCACCACGCAGGGGGACCAGAACCCGCGCCTGTGGGTGGTCGTCTTCTGGGGCCTGGTCATGTCGGGGATCGCGATCGTGATGCTGCTTCTGGGCGACGCGACGGCGTTGACGGGCCTGCAGCAGCTGGTGATCGTCACGGCGGTGCCCTTCGCGCTCGTACTGGTCCTCGCCGTCGTCGCGTGGTTCAGGGAGCTGCGCACCGATCCCCTCACCCTGCGCATGCACTACATCGACACGGCGATGGACAACGCCGTGACGGAGGGGGTGGACCGCTACGGCGACGACTTCTCCCTGAAGGTCGTGGAATCGCGGCCCGGGGACGGAGCCGGGGCGGGCATCGACTCCACCGACGAGAGCTACACGGAGTGGTACCAGCGCACCAATGAGGAGGGCGAACCGGTCGGCTTCGACTTCGGGACCGGGGAGTGGGCCGACGGCTACGATCCGGACACCGGTGAGACCTCGGAGACCGCCCCCGAAGGGGCCGTGGTGGCACGGGAAGACCGCGTCGAGGTGTCGGAGACCGGGACCGAGGAACGCTGACTCCACCGCCCCGGCCTCCGCCGTTCAGCCGACGTCGGGGGCCGACCCGCCCCGCCGGTCAGACGCCGGACTTCTCCAGCAGTTCGTTCGTCAGTTCGGCGAGACGACGGCGGTACCCGGGGTCGAGGGCGGCGGGGACGGAGGGCGGTGTCTCCACGCCGTCGTCGAAGTGGCGTCCGCTGACCCGCTCCAGCTCGGGCGCGTCCACCAGACGGCGTGTGGCGGCCACCCCCTTCTCCAGGGGGTCGTGGAACTCCACGCCCGCGGCCCTGGTGAGGGAGGTCTCCATGTAGGTCCCCGGGTGCAGGGAGTTGACCGTGACCCCGCTGCCGACCAGTTCCCCGGCCAGGTCCAGGGTGTGGCTGATGAGGGCCAGCTTGGACCGGCGGTAGGCAGCGGGTTCGGTGAAGCCGCGTTCGAACTGCGGATCCTCCAGGTCCAACTCCTGCTGTCCCCGGGAGGCGATGTTGACCACCCGTGAGGGAGCGGACCGGCGCAGCAGCGGCAACAGCTCCCTCGTGAGCAGCACCGGCGCCAGGTAGTTGACCGCCAGGCGCAACTCGTGGCCGTCAGCCGAGGTCGTGCGCTCGGCGCCGTCGATCCGAAAGCCCACCGCGGCGTTGTTGACGAGCACGTCGAGCCGGTCGTGGCGGGCGGCGACCTCGGCGGCGAGCCGCTTGGCCCCGGCGAGGGAGGAGAGGTCGGCCCGGTAGACCTCGCCGCCGGTGTCCGCGGCGACCTGTGCGAGCCGTCCGGTGTCGCGGCCGTGGAGCAGGAGCCGGTGCCCTGCCGCCGCGAGGTCCTCGGCCAGGGCTCGGCCGAGTCCGTCCGACGCGCCGGTGACCAGGATGGTGGCCATGTGGGTGCCTTTCACAGAAGGGGGCGCCGCCGGTTCGGCCGACCGCGCGCTCCCACGGTATGACGGCCGACACCAGCGGTCAACAGAGGTTGACCTGGGCCGATGTCCGCCGACCCGGGTGAGGGGCCCGCCCCACAGGCGGGGGGAGCGGGACGACCGCCGCCGCGCGGCCCGGACGGCGGTTCGGGTGCCGCGGTGCCGGAAGCCGCGAAGCCGTTCGGAGGCCGTACTCGTACAGGACGGGTCGGACGGGGCGGTGGAAACCGGGCGGATACGCTGCTGAGCGGGGAGGGCCGCCGCTTCCGCGGCGATGGACTCCCCGCTCTCTCGCACTCTCGCGGCGCGCGTCCGCGATCCCGGAAACAGTGAGGTGGACGGCCATGGACAAGCCGCGTGGGAAGGACTCGTTCTCGTTGCTGTACAGGACGGGGTTCCGTATCAACTACGCGCTCCTGCACGTCATGGGCCCGGCGTCCCTGACCCCCGAGACCGATCCGCAGCACCGCGCGAAGAGGGAGTACGAGCGCCGGCGTGAACTCCACCGGGCGTGGAAGGCGCAGCAGCGGTCCCGGTAGCGCGACCGGGCGGGTGGCGTTCGCCGACGCCGAGGCCCCCGCGACCAGCAGGGGCGGAGCGCTAAGCCGCCACACCCGCCCCGCACACGTGAGGAGAAATCATGTTCACCGGCCTGAGCGCCTTTCCGCTGACCCCGTTGGACGACGACCGCTTCGACGAGCGGGCCTACGCGGGGCTGGTCACCCGCCTGGCGGAGGCGGGCGTCGACTCCATCGGCGCGCTGGGTTCGACCGGTTCCTACGCCTACCTGGACCGGGAGGAGCGCCGCCGCGCGGCCCGGACGGCGGTACAGCACGCGGACGGCACACCGGTGGTCGTCGGTATCGGCGCGCTGCGCACCTCCCAGGTGCAGGCCCTGGCCCAGGACGCCCAGCAGGCCGGTGCGTCCGCCGTGCTGTTGGCTCCGGTGAGCTACCAGCCGCTCACCGACGAGGACGTGTTCGCGCTCTACGCGACCGTCGCCGCCGAGCTGTCGGTGCCCCTGGTGGTCTACGACAACCCCGGCACGACGCACTTCACCTTCTCGACCGGACTGTACGCGCGCGTCGCCGCGCTGCCCGCCGTGGCCGCGATCAAGATCCCGCCGGTGCCCGCGGACCCGGTGGCCGCCCGCGAGCGTGTGGCGGCGGTCCGCGCGGCCGTGCCCGACCACGTGAGCGTCGGGGTCTCCGGTGACGGCGTCGCCGCGACGGGGCTCAACGCGGGCTGCCGGGCCTGGTTCTCCGTGGTGGGCGGAACCCTGCCCGCCGCCGCCCTGCCCCTGGTCCGCGCCGCCCTGGGCGGTGA
>NZ_QPFC01000247.1:0-4965 GCF_003427465.1 Nocardiopsis sp. TNDT3
CTCCCGCGAGCGTTCGTCGCGAACGGCCGCCGAGGCCCCTTCCTCCGGTCCGCCGCCCCGGCACCGCCTGCGCGAGGAGCCCTCCGCGGACGACTACGCCCGCCTGGTCGGCCTGGCCGTCGAACACCTCTCCAACGAAGGCCTGGACAAGGTCGTCCTGGCCAGGACCCTGCTGCTGGACCTGGCGGAACCCCTCGACCCCGGCCGCGTCCTGGCCCGCCTCACCGCGGACAACCCGGGCGCCTTCAACTTCGCGGTCGCCGCGGGGGCCTTCGGCTCCGGGGAGGTCTTCGGGGAGGACTCCGGCGGGACGGACGGCCGGGGCCGGGGTCCGTTGCGGCGACCGGCCCCTGTCCTGGTGGGGGCCAGCCCCGAACTGCTCGTCGCGCGCAGCGGCCCCCGGGTGCGCTCGCACCCGCTCGCGGGCTCCGCGCCGCGCCACCCCGATCCGGAGGCCGACCGCGAACGCGCCGAGGCCCTGCTGGCCTCGGCCAAGGACCTGCGCGAGCACGCCTTCGTCGTGGAGGCCATCGCCGAACGCCTGCGCCCGCTCTGCTCCCGGCTCGACGTTCCCGAGGCCCCCTCGCTGACCGCGACCGCGACCATGTGGCACCTGGGCACGCCCCTCTCCGGCCTGCTCCGGGAACCCCTTCCCTCGGCGCTGGAACTGGCCGCCGTCCTGCACCCGACCCCCGCCGTCTGCGGCACGCCCGCCGAGGCCGCCGCACGGGCCATCGGCGCGTGGGAGCCCTTCGACCGGGGCCTGTACGCGGGCGCGGTCGGCTGGTGCGACGCCGACGGCGACGGGGAGTGGGCCGTCACCCTGCGCTGCGCCGAGATCGCGGGGACCCGGGCGCGCCTGTTCGCCGGAGCCGGGATCGTCGCGGACTCCGTGCCCGCCGAGGAGGCGGCGGAGACCGGCGCCAAGTTCCGCACCATGCTCAACGCCCTCGGGCTGGGGCCCGTCGGGCCGGGTTCCGCCGGTCCCGATCCCGGTGCCTCAGGCCCGGGCGCCCTGGACCCGGCGGCCCGGGTTCCGCCGCCCTGACACGGCGCACCGGTGCGCGGCCCCGCGAAACCCGCCATCCCCGTTCCGACACCACATGGAGAACACCCCTGATGTCCCTTCCCTCGATCGAGCCCTACCCCATGCCTGGCGAGGGCGACCTGCCCGACAACCGGATGTCGTGGTCGGTGGACCCCGACCGCTGCGTCCTGCTCATCCACGACATGCAGCGCTACTTCCTCGACGCCTTCTCCCCCGACGAGGAGCCGGTGCCGAGCCTGATCGCCAACGTCGGCGCCCTGCGGAGCGCGTGCGCCGCACTCGGCGTTCCGCGCGTCTACACCGCCCAGCCCGGCTCCCAGGACCCGGACGACCGGGGGCTGCTCACCGACCTGTGGGGCGAGGGGCTGCGTGACGACCCGGCCCACACCGCGATCGTGGAGGGGCTGGAACCCGCCGACGACGAGATCGTCATGACCAAGTGGCGCTACAGCGCCTTCGCCAGGAGCGGTCTGGAGGAGTACCTGCGCGACGCGGGCCGCGACCAGCTGGTCGTCTGCGGCGTCTACGCCCACATCGGCGTCCTGACGACCGCGTGCGACGCCTTCATGCGCGACGTCCAGGCCTTCGTCGTGGCCGACGCGGTGGCGGACTTCTCCGCGGGCGACCACGCGATGGCCCTGTCCTACGCCGCCCGCCGCTGTGCCGGGACGGTGAGCACCAAGGGGGTTCTGGCCGCACTGAACGGCTGAGCGCCCCCGGCGGTGATCCTGCTCCCGGCGTCACCGCCGACGCCGACACCCGTGCCAGGAGCAGGATCACCGTGTGGGAGCGGCCCGGTCGTCACACCATCGAGCCCACCGGGCGCCACCGGGCCCACCAGCACGACTGGCGTCACCAGGCCCATTGGCACCGCCGGGCCTTCCGGCACCACCGGTCCCACGGCCCTCCCGGGCCTCCTACGCCTCCCGAGCCCGCAGGCTAGGAAGCCGCCAACTCCCGCCTCAGCCGCTTCTTGTCCACCTTGCCCACCCCGGTGAGGGGGAGTCCGGCGACCGCGCGCACCTCGTCGGGAACCTTGAAGGCGGCCGCGCCGCGCTCCAGCATCGCGCCGCGCACCTCCTCCCGGGTCGGGCACCGCCCGTCGGCCACCAGCAGGGCGACCGAGCGCTCGCCCAGGACGGGATCGGCCACGCCGACCACCGCCGCCGCCCGCACGCCGGGCAGGGCCAGCAGGTACTCCTCCACCTCGGTCGCGGCGATCTTCTCCCCGGCCCGGTTGACCTGGTCCTTCACCCGGCCCACGACCACCAGGTCGCCGCCCTCGCTCCGGGTCACCAGGTCCCCGGTGCGGTAGAACCCGTCCGGGGTGAAGCGCAGCGCGTCCAGTTCGCGCGCCCGGTAGTAGCCGCGCAGGGTGTAGGGGCCGCGGGTGAGCAGTTCCCCGGGGGTGCCCGGGGGCACCGGGTCTCCGGCCTCGTCCACCACCGCGACCTCGTCGGCGGGCGAGAGGGGGCGGCCCTGGGTCGTGCACACGAGGTCGTCGGGGTCGTCCAGACCGGTGTAGTTGTTGAGGCCCTCGGCCATGCCGAACACCTGCTGGAGGCGGCAGCCCAGGGCGGGGCCCACGCGCCGGGCGGTCGTGTCGTCCAGGCGCGACCCCCCGACCTGGAGGACGCGCAGGGAGGACAGGTCGTGCCCGGTCCGGCCGGCCTCGTCCAGCCAGGAGGGCACCAGCGCGGGCACGAGCGAGGTGATGGTCACCCCCTCGCGTTCGATGAGCGCGAAGGCCGTGGTCGGGCTGGGGTCGGGGCTCAGGACGACCGTGCCGCCGACCGCGAGGGTGCCCACGATCCCGGGGGAGACCATGGTGAAGTTGTGCGCGACGGGCAGGACGGCCAGGTAGACCGCGTCCTCTCCCACTCCGCAGGCCTCGGCCGACGCCCGGGCGTTGTACCCGTAGTCGGCGTGGGTGCGCGGGATGAGTTTGGGGGTGCCCGTGGTGCCTCCGGACAGCAGGAGCAGGGCCAGGTCCTCGGCGCCGACCCCGGGGGTGCGCCCGTGCGGCCCGCTCTCCCCGGCGTCGCCGCCGCGGGGGAGGGGATCCGCCTCCGCGAGGGCGTCCCACCGCACCCCGCCGGTGTCCCCGGGGTCGCCGACGACGACCAGAGCGCGCACCGACGGCACGTCCCGCGCGATCCGGGCCGCGGCCGCCCTGGGGTCGCTGCGGCCCCTGCCCTGCGCGACGACGACGGCGCACGCCCGCGCCGTGCGCACGAGCGACTCCACCTCGGCGGCGCCCAGGGTCGGCAGGGCCAGGACCGGCACGGCCCCGATCCGCAGCAGGGCGAAGAGCGTGACGACGTACTCGCGCCGGTTGGGCAGCTGGAGCAGGACGCGTTCGCCCGGTTCCACCCCGAGCGAGGTCAGCCCCGCGGCCAGCCGGTCCACGCGCCCGTCCAGTCCGGCGTAGGTGAGCCGGTCCGCGCCCGACACGAGCGCGGTGCGCTCCCCGTCGCGGTCGGCCCGCTCGCGTAGCAGGTCGTCCAGCTTCCGGTCGTCCCAGAAGCCGCGTTCGCGGTACTCCCTCGCCTGCTCCCTCGGCCAGCGCAGCCAGTCCTGGGGCATGTGATCCCTCCCGTATTTCCGCGGGCCCGGGTCGACCGGGCGGTCGCGGCAGTGCTATACATAGGCACATCGGCAATGAAAACGGTTTTCATTATTGCTGATCGTGTCGAACCCGAACACAGAGGGGCAGAACACCGTGTCAGACCACGCCGGGGCGGGAACCGGAGCCGGAGCCGTGCGCGAGCAGGTGGCGGAGGTGCTCGGAACCCGGGGGTTCGCCGACACCGACGACCTCTTCGAGCACGGGCTGGACTCGTTGGGCCTGATCCGCCTGGTGGGCGCCTGGCGGGAGGACGGGTTCGACGTCACCTTCGAGGACCTGTCCGCCAACCCGACGGCGGCCGCCTGGAGCGCCCTGCTGCGGGGTTCGGCGGCCACGGAGCGCCCCGCGCCGCGGGAACCCGTGCGGCCGGTGGCGGAGGGGGAGCGCTTCCCCCTGGCGACCATGCAGCACGCCTACTGGATCGGCCGCCAGGACGGACAGCCGCTGGGCGGGGTCGCGGCGCACTTCTACACCGAGTTCGACGGCCACGGCGTGGACCCCGAACGCCTCGCCTCGGCCCTGCGGGCCGTGGTGGAGCGCCACCCGATGCTGCGTGTGAGGTTCGACGACGACGGCCACCAGCGCGTGCTTCCCGCGGCCGCCGTCCTCGCCGCGCCCGGAGCGGCTGACGCGCCTGCCGGGTCTGGTGCTCCTGCCGAGCTGAGTGGGTCCGTTGTGACCAGTGCGCCTGTGGGGACCACCGCGTCTGTCGCGCCTGTCGCACCCGTGCCGTCTGCTGAGTCTGGTGTGCCTGTGGAGTCCGATGGGTCCGTTGTGACCAGTGCGCCTGTGGGGACCGCATCCGACGCACCTGGCGCATCCATGCCCTCTGCTGAGCCTGGTGGGTCCGCTGGGACCAGCGCGTTCGTGCAGGCCGCCCCCGCCGTGACGGTCCACGACCTGACCGGCCTGGACCCCGAGGAGGCCGACCGGGTCCTCGCCCGGATCCGGGACACCTCCACCCACCGCCGCATGGACGTCGCCGCCGGACAGGTCCTGGACGTGGCCCTCTCCCTGCTGCCGGGCGGTGCCACCCGCCTGCACGTGGACCTGGACATGATCGTGGCCGACGCCCTCAGCCTGCGCGTCCTGCTGGAGGACCTGCGCGCCGCCTACCGGGGCGACGACCTTCCGCCCCTGGAGTACGGCTTCGCCCGCTACCTCGCCGAACGCGCCTCCCGCGACCCCCGGCCGCGCGAGCGCGCCCGCTCCTGGTGGCACGAACGCCTGCGCGAGATCCCCCCGCCGCCCGAACTGCCCGTCCTCCCGGGCGCCGCGCTCCCCGCGC
>NZ_QPFC01000248.1:0-1437 GCF_003427465.1 Nocardiopsis sp. TNDT3
GCCCCCGCCCGCTCCCCAGGGTTCACCGGACCGGCGCCCCGAACAGGAGCGGCAGACCTCCGACGCGCTCAACGCGGCCACCCTCGTGCGCAACCGGCGCCAGGGCCCCAGCGGCGGGTGGCGCCGGGCCGTGCACGCCGCCACCCTGGGACTGGTCAACCCGGGGGAGTCGGCCAAGGTGCTGCGCCAGCGCGAACTGGTGGCCCGCGCGAGCACACCCGTGGCGGCCGGACACCACCGGGTGGCCGTGCTCAGCCTCAAGGGCGGGGTCGGCAAGACGACCACCACGGTCGCCCTCGGCGCGACGCTGGCCTCCCTGCGCGGCGACCGGGTGCTCGCGGTGGACGCCAACCCCGACCGCGGCACGCTGTCGGACAAGGTGCGGCTGGAGACCGCGGCGACCATCCGCGACCTGCTCAACGAGCGCCACCTGGTGTCGCGCTACGCCGACATCCGCGGGTTCACCTCGCAGGCGCCCAGCCGACTGGAGATCCTGGCCTCCGACCGCGACCCTGCGGTCTCCGAGGCCTTCAGCGACGCCGACTACCGGGAGGTCGCCCGGATCGTCGAGCACTTCTACTCCATCTGCATCACCGACTGCGGCACCGGTCTGCTGCACTCGGCGATGCGCGGGGTGCTGGGGCTGGCCGACCAGGTCGTCCTGGTCAGCTCGGCTTCCGTGGACGGGGCCCGCAGCGCCAGCGCCACCCTGGACTGGCTGGAGGCGCACGGCCACGGCTCCCTCGTCCGCAACGCCGTGGTGGTGCTGTCGATGGTGCGCTCCGACAGCAAGAGCAGCGTGGATCTGAACCGGCTGGAGGAGCACTTCGCCGGGCGGTGCCGCGACGTGGTGCGGGTGCCCTGGGACGGGCACCTGGAGGAGGGCGCGGAGGTGGACCTCGAACGGCTCGCCCCCGCCACGCGGGACGCCTACCTCCAGCTGGCCGCGTCGGTCGGGGAGGCGTTCGCCTGGCAGAGGTGACCACGGGCGCGGTGCGCGGCCCCTTCCTCCACCCCGCCCCGTTTTCCGGAGCCCGCTTTCGGACAGGGGAAGGACGAGGGGGAAGGGGTTGGGGATGAACACACAGGAACGCCCGCCCGCGGTCGTGGTCGGCGTGGACGGCACGCCCGCCTCCCACGCCGCCCTGGTCTGGGCGACCGAGGAGGCGGCCAGGCGCGGCACACAGCTGCGGATCGTGCACGGCCTCGGGATGCCGGTGGTGATCGGCGCCTACGGGGCGGCCGGGCGCGTGGCCGTCGAGGACCAGCGGGAGGCGGGGCACGACCTGCTCACCGCGGGCGCCGCGTACGCGCACCGTGCCCGGCCCGGCCTGGACGTGGTGACCGTCCTGGCGCCGGAGGACGCGCCCGCGGTCCTGCTCAACGACGCCCTGCCCGAGGACGTCGTCGTGGTGGGGTCGCGGGGCCTGGGCGGGG
>NZ_QPFC01000249.1:0-7689 GCF_003427465.1 Nocardiopsis sp. TNDT3
GGGGCCCGGGCCCTTTTACCGGGGTCACCCACTTCTCTCGGACACTGCCACCTCCCGCAGGTCGCGGCCCCTGGTCTCGCGGGCGGCCGCGACGGCGACCAGGGTGACCGCGGCCATGGCGGCCACGTACAGCGAGACCGGCACGCTGCTGCCGAACGAGGCCAGCAGGGCCGTCGCGACCAGCGGGGCCAGCCCGCCCGCCACGATCGACGCCAGCTGGTAGCCCACCGACGCTCCCGAGTAGCGCACGCGGGTGCTGAACAGCTCGGAGAAGAAGGCCGCCTGCGGGCCGTACATGGCCCCGTGCAGGACCAGGCCGACCGTCACGGCCAGGGTCACCGACCAGAAGGTCCCCGCGTCCACGAGCGGGAAGAAGGCGAACACCCACAGCCCCGCCCCCGCGGCCCCCAGCGCGGTCACCGGCCTGCGGCCGATCCGGTCCGAGAGGGCTCCCCAGGCGGGGATGGTCACCAGGTGCACCGCCGAGGCGACGAGCACCGCGTTGAGCACCTGGCCGTTGGGCATCCCCGCCTCCTGCGTCGCGTAGACCAGGATGAACGCGGTGACGACGTAGTACGACACGTTCTCGGCCATGCGCACGCCCATGGCCACCAGGGCCTCGCGCCAGTGGTCGCGCAGCACGCCCAGGATCGGGGCGCGCTCGGGCCGGGCCGAGGCCGCCGCCCGCTCGTGCGCGTCGCGGAAGACCCGCGACTCGCTGACCGCCAGGCGCACCCACAGGCCGATGAGCACCAGCACGCCCGAGAGCAGGAACGGCACGCGCCAGCCCCAGGAGAGGAAGGCCGCGTCGCTCATCACCACGGCGAGCACCGCCAGCACGGCGGTGGCCAGCAGGTTGCCGCCCGGAGCGCCCGCCTGCGGCCAGGACGCCCAGAACCCCCGGTGCCGCGGCTCGCCGTGCTCGGCGACGAGCAGCACCGCGCCGCCCCACTCGCCGCCCAGGGCGAAGCCCTGGACCACCCGCAGCAGCGTCAGCAGCAGCGGAGCGGCCACGCCGATCACCGCGTAGGTCGGCAGCAGGCCGATCGCGAACGTCGATCCGCCCATGAGCAGCAGGCTGATGACCAGCAGCTGTTTGCGGCCGATCCTGTCGCCGAAGTGACCGAAGACCAGGCCGCCCAGCGGACGCGCGACGAACCCCACCGCGTAGGTGGTGAACGCCAGCATGGTGCCCACCAGCGGGTCGGACTCGGGGAAGAAGACGTGGTTGAACACGAGCGCGGCGGCCGACCCGTAGAGGAAGAAGTCGTACCACTCGATCGTCGTGCCGATGAGGCTGGCGGTGACCACCCGCCCGAAGGAGGCTTTCTGTCTCATGTCCGGCAACCGTAGGGAGCGCGGGCACGGCTGACCATGGGCGCCCCCACCACAGGCCGGTGCCCGATCATGTGCCCGCGGCGGGTTGTTGACCCGTTACGGTCCTTTACCGCCCCTTCGCGTGTCCGCACGGGCTCCCACCTCCGGTGACGTGGACACTTGCCGGAGACCGGACCGCTTGAAGGGGAGCGCGTGAACAACGCAGTCGTCGCCGTCAACGACTTCTTCTGGAGCTACTTCCTCATCCCGCTCCTGATCGTCCTGGCCGTCTACTTCACGGTGCGCTCGGGGGTCGTGCAGCTGCGCCTGCTGCCGGAGATGTTCCGCGTCCTGGGCAGCGCCCCGGGGGTGGCGCCCGACGGCCGACGGGAGATCTCCTCCTTCCAGGCCTTCTCCATCTCGGCCGCCTCACGGGTGGGGACGGGCAACATCGTCGGCGTGTCCACCGCGATCATCCTGGGCGGGCCGGGCGCGGTGTTCTGGATGTGGACGATGGCCGCGGTGCTGGGCGCCGCGGCGTTCGTGGAGTCCACCCTCGCCCAGCTGTACAAGGTGCGCACCAGCACCGGCTTCCGGGGCGGTCCGGCCTACTACATGGAGAAGGGGCTGGGCAGGCGGTGGATGGGCGTGCTGTTCGCGGTGATCATCACCGTGACCTTCAGCCTGGTGTTCAACACGGTGCAGGCCAACAGCATCGCCGCCGCCGTGTCCACCTCCGTGGGCGCCCTCGGCGGGACACCCGGCCTGCCGCTGTCGGCCGTGATCGGGCTGGTGCTGGCGGGCCTGACCGCGCTGGTGATCTTCGGCGGGGTCAGGCGCATCGCGCACGCCGCCCAGGCGCTGGTCCCGCTCATGGCCGTCCTGTACATCCTCATCGGCCTGTGGGTGGTCGCCCTCAACATAGGGGAGCTGCCCCGGGTCGTCGGCGACATCTTCGCGTCGGCGTTCGGCGCGCGCGAGTTCGTCGCCGGGGGAGTGGGCACGGCCATCGTCCAGGGCATGCGGCGCGGCATGTTCTCCAACGAGGCGGGTCTGGGGTCGGCCCCCAACGCCGGAGCCACCGCCTCGGTCTCCCACCCGGCCAAGCAGGGGCTCGTGCAGACGCTGGGCGTGTACTTCGACACCTGGCTGGTGTGCTCGGTGACGGCCTTCATCGTGCTGGTCAGCGGCCCCGAGTACGGCGACGACCGGGGCATCCAGGTCACGCAGGGCGCGCTGGAGGCCAGCCTGGGCGGGTGGTCGGTCCACGCGCTCACGATCATCCTCTTCCTGCTGGCCTTCACCTCCGTGCTGGGCAACTACTACTACGGGGAGACCAACCTCCAGTTCCTGGACAGCAGCCCCCAGCACATGACCTACTTCCGCTACGCGGTCCTGGCGGCTGTCTTCCTCGGCTCCGTGGCGCCCCTGACCCTGGTGTGGAGCCTGGCCGACATCTCCATGGGCGTGATGGCCACCGTGAACCTGCTGGCCCTGGCGCCGCTGTCGGGGATCGCCTTCCGGCTGCTGGCCGACTACAGCCGCCAGCTGCGCAACGGCCTGGACCCCCAGTTCACGCTCGCCAAGATGCCCGGCCTGCGCAACGTGGAGTGCTGGGGCCCGGCCTCCGGGCCCCAGCCCGAGGACGTCCCCCGCGGGGAGGGCGAGGCGCCCCCGGACCCGGGCGCGGTCGCGGAGGAGCGGGGGCGGGACGGCGAGCGGTCCGACCCGGGGGAGGCGGAGTCGCACGGCGCGACGGCCGTGGACGAGGCCGCTGACGCGGACCGCTCCGACGGTGACGACGGCCCCGAGGAGGGGGACCGGGGGTCCGACACCGAGCGATGACCGGGGTGTGCCGTAAACACCCCCTCCACCGGCTCCCCTTCCCTCCTCCGGTGTTCCTCCTGGCCGCCGTGGCCGGGCCCGCCCCGGGCGCGCTCGCCCTCCCCGTGACGGCCCTGCTGCCCCGGGGGTCGGCGGCCTGCGGTCCGCGTCTGTGCCCTGGTGGGCGTCGTGCTCCTGCTGGTGGCGGCCCGCAGGTCCGGGGACCGGCCGCGGGCGCTCGCCGCGATGGTGCCCGCGGGACTGGTGCGGTAGGTGGGTGTGGGGGAGAGCGGAAGACCGCTGTTCCCGCCGGGGAGGGCTACCTTGCTTGAACCCGGGGTCCGGTCGTCCACAGGCCGGAGTGGGACGCTGACGGGCGAAAACGATTTTCGGTACGATGCGTGGAGTTCCCACCCGACCACCGCGGAGTACCACCGTGTCCGACCGGACGACGCCCGCCGCCGCACCCGACCCCGCCGCGCCCGGCTCCGCCCCGCCCAACGCCTCCGCCTCGCTCGGCGACACCCTCGCCGGGGGGTGGAACGACCGCGGCGACGAACTGCCCCCCGAGGACTGGGGGCGCAGGGGCGGCCAGCGCAGGACCGGCACGGTCTGGCTGTTCGCCCTGTTCATCACCGCCATGGCGATGGGGCACGCCTGGGTCACCGACCGGCTGACCAGCGACGCCTTCCTGGCCTGGGCCACCATCTTCACCGCGATCAGCTTCCAGGCGCTGCCCTTCCTGGTCTTCGGCGTCGCGCTGTCGGCGGCGCTCACCGCGTTCGTCCCGACCTCGGTCTACCAGCGCCTCATCCCCTCCAGCCCCGCGCGGGCGGTGCCGGTGGCCGGGGCCTCCGGCGCCCTGCTGCCCGGGTGCGAGTGCGCCTCGGTCCCCATCGCCGGAAGCCTGATCAAGGGCGGGGTCGCGCCCGCCGCCGCGCTGACCTTCCTGCTGGCCGCGCCCGCGATCAACCCGATCGTGATGATCGCCACCGCGGTGGCCTTCGCCGGGCAGCCCGAGATGGTGCTCGCCCGGTTCGTCGCCTCGCTGCTGGCCGCCGTGGTCATCGGATGGATCTGGGTGCGCTTCGGCCGCACCGACTGGCTGCGCCTGCCCGCGCGCACGCACGCCCCCGGCGAATCCCGGTGGACCGTCTTCCGCGAGTCCATGCTGCACGACATGATGCACGCGGGCGGCTACCTCGTGGTCGGCGGCCTGGCCGCGGCCTCCCTCAACGTCCTGGTCCCGCGCGAGTGGCTGGTGACGGTGGCCGGGCTCCCGGTCGTCTCGGTCCTCGTGCTCGCCCTGCTCGCCATCCTGCTGTCCATCTGCTCCGAGGCCGACGCGTTCGTCGCGGTCAGCCTCACCGAGTTCTCGCCCACCGCCAAGCTCGCGTTCATGGTGATCGGCCCGATGGTCGACCTCAAGCTCATCGCGATGCAGGCGGGTGTGTTCGGCTGGCGCTTCGTGGTGCGCTTCGCGCCGATGTGCCTGCTGGTCGGGCTGCTCAGCACCTTCCTGATCGGAGGCCTCTTCCTGTGAACCGCATCGCCCAGGGGCTCACCCTCGTCCTGCTCGGCGCCGCCGCGCTGACCAGCACGGTGGCCACCGACCTCTACCTCAACTGGGTCAAGGCGGGCTTCGGCCCCTTCCTCATCGCCGCGGGCGTGGTCATGGCCGTGCTCGGCGTGCTCATCATCGTGGCCGAGCTGCGCGGTGAGAGGGCGGCCGCGACCGCCCCCGAGGAGCGCTCCGACCACTCCGCCGACGGCCACGGGCACGACCACTCCCGCGCGCCCAGAGTGGCCTGGCTGCTCCTGCTGCCGGTGGTCGCGGTCTTCGTCGTCGCCCCGCCCGCGCTGGGCGCCTACACCGTGGAGTCCACCGCCGCCTCCTCCGCCCCGCCGCCCGAGCAGGCGCGCCCCGGCCGCTTCGACGACGGCCTGGCCGAGGCCGGACCGGGCGAGGTCGTCGCGATGGACATCCGCCAGTTCGTGATGCGCGCCTGGGTGGACGAGGAGCGCGAGCTGGCCGGGCGCGAGGTCGAGCTGACCGGTTTCGCGGTGCCCGACCCCGAGGGGGAGGGCTGGTTCCTGGCCCGCCTCCAGATGTCCTGCTGCGCGGCCGACGCCATCGTCAACAAGGTGCACATCTCCAACGAGCCCCCGCCGGAGACCGACAGCTGGTGGACGGTGCGCGGCACCTGGGTCGAGCCCGAGGGCGACATCGCCGACGTCAGCCAGCACGAGTTCGAGGTCCTGGAGATGGAGGAGGTCAGCAACCCGCCCTCCCCCTACGAGCAGTAACCGCCGGTCCGTTCGCCAACCGCCGCCACACCGCCGTCGCTTCGACGGATGTCCGGCCCCCTGGGTGACAATGGGTCGGTGCCAGGTTGGGATGACGGGCCCATGAGGGTGTGGGAGCGGATACGTCCCCGGTCGATTCGGGCCCGGGTCACGTTCGGCGCGGTCGCGGCACTGGCCGTGGTCACCGGACTGGGCCTGGCCCTGACCATCTTCCTCGTCCGCGAGGCGATCGTGGAGCAGGTCCGCGACCTGGCGGCGGAGGAGGCCCGCGACGTCGCGGACCACATCGCGGTCCAGCGCTACCCGGAGCTGATCCCCGACGGGGAGTCCGTCCTGCGGATCCAGGTCGTCGCGCGCGACTCCGGTGCGGTGCTCGCCTCCAGCGACGCCATGGAGGGCCAGCCGCAGCTGACCGCCGAGCGCCCCACCGCCTCCGACCCGCGGGTGGACACCACGGTCTGCGGGCCGGTCGCGGGCGTCGACCCCCGGACCTGCCTGCTGGTGTCGGGTTACGCCGTCGACGACACGGCCTACGGCGACGTCGTCGTCCTGGCGGCCGTGGGCACGCCCCAGATCGTGGCCACCCACGTGCTGGAGGACGCGCTGGTGGTGATGTCCTGCGTCCTGCTCGCCACCACCGGGTTCGTCATCTGGCACGGGGTCGGCCGCGCGCTGCGCCCGGTGGAGGAGATCAGGGCCCAGCTCGACACCCTCTCCGTCAGTGACCTGCACCGCAGGCTCCCGGTGCCCGACAGCGACGACGAGGTCGCCCACCTGGCCCGTACCGCCAACCACAGCCTGGAACGGATGGAGGAGGGGATGGCCCGGCAGCGGCGGTTCGTCTCGGACGCCTCCCACGAGCTGCGCAACCCCATCGCCGGGATGCGGACCAAGCTGGAGGTGGAGCTCTCCGATCCCGATCCCGACGCCCGCGCGCGTGAACGGCTGCTCACCGGCCTGCTCTCGGACACCGAGCGGTTGGAGAACATCGTCGCCGACCTGCTCGAACTCGCCCGTCTGGACGCCGGTACCGCGCCCGTCCAGGAAAGGTTGGACCTGTCCGCGCTGGTCGCGGAGGAGTTCCCGTTCGAGCGCCGTATTCCCGAACTGCGGCTGCACTCCTCCGGGCCGGTCCACGTCGTCGCCAACCGCCTGCGGCTCGTGCGGGTCCTGACGAACCTGATCGCCAACGCCGACCGGCACGCCGTATCCCGCGTCGACGTCATCGTCGGGCGGGAGGACGGTTTCGCGGTGGTGGAGGTGCACGACGACGGGTCGGGGATTCCGCCCGGGGAGCGGGAGCGGATCTTCGAGCGCTTCGCGCGGTTGAGCGAGTCGCGGGAGCGCGATCCCGGCGGCAGCGGTCTGGGGTTGGCCATCTCCCGCGAGATCGCCCGGGCCCACGGCGGCAGTCTGCTGGCCGGACACAGCGAACTGCTCGGCGGGGCCGCGTTCGTTCTGCGCCTCCCCGAGGCCTCCGAGGACCCCGAACACCACGGGCGCCACGACCGTCCCGAGTAGCGCGGCCCTACCGTCCGCCCCGGGCCCGCGGTCATCCCGACCGTTCCGGACAGCGCGGGCCGCACCGTCCGCCCCGGGCGGCACGGGTGTTCGGAGCGTCCCGAACAACACTGAACGCACCGTTCGCGCCGCCTGCGCCGAACGGCGTGTATCCGCCGGTTCCGTGGGAGTCCGGCGCCGGGCGTACGCTGTGGCCATGGGTGAGGACACGCGCGGCGTGCGAGCCGCGGACGTGTCGCGGCTCGCCCTGCTGCTGCTCTGGGTGGCGCTGCTGGTGTCGGCGCTGTTGTGGGGCCCCGACCTGGAGACCCTCCAGGCCTGGGTGGAGGACGCCGGAGCGGCCGCTCCGCTGGCCTACCTGAGCGTGTACCTGCTGGGGGTGTTCGCCTTCCTGCCCAGGCCCGCCCTCAACGCCGCCGCCGGGCTGCTCTTCGGAATGTCCCTGGGCCTGGTCCTGGCCGTGGCGGGCGGGGTGTGCGCCGCCCTGGCCCAGTTCTGGGTCGCCCGCCACGTGGCGGGCGACGCGGTGGCCCGGCGGTTGCCCGAGGGGGCCCGCACCCGGTTGGAGACCCTGGCGGGCGGACGCGCCCTCATGGCGGTGCTCCAGCTGCGCCTGGTTCCGGTCATCCCCTACCAGGTGGTCAACTACGGCTTCGGGCTGACGCGGATGCGGATGTGGCCCTTCGTGCTGGGCACGCTCCTGGGCGGGGTGCCCAGCAC
>NZ_QPFC01000024.1:0-2977 GCF_003427465.1 Nocardiopsis sp. TNDT3
GGGGCCGCCGGAGGGCTCAGCGGAGGGGGAGGGGGTGTCCTCGGGCAGGGACTCCAGCAGCGCGTCCAGGTGGGAGAGGTGGTGTTCCAGGAACCGCTCCAGCAGTTCGACCGGCCCCGTCCCCTCGGCGACCGCGGCCTCGTAGCGCGCGATCATCCGCTCCTTCTCCCGGACCACCGCGCGCAGTACGTACACGTCCGGGGTCACGTCGGAGGGGTACCACTCGGTACCGCCGCACCCGGCCAGGCCCACGGCGCCCACAGCGGCCGTCGCGCCCAGCACCGTGCGACGGCTGACACAGCCGATCCCCACGCGCTCTCCCTCCCGTGCGGTGGGGACCGCCCGCGGCGGCCCCCCGGCCCCCATCCTTCCACGTCCCGTACCGCGCGGGGGACGCCGCCGCGTGGCCGCGCCCCGGAGGCCACGCGCCGACGCGCCCCGGCCACCGACGGCGACCTGGAGGGGTTCCGGGTGTGGATACCCTTGCAGCACAACCGCCGTCGCACGCGACGCGCGGTCGGCCCGCGTCCCCGCACCGGGGGGGCGGGCCGCTGAAGTCGAAGACTACGTACAGAGCTGGACCGCCCCGTACACCGGCCCGAAGGCCGCGCGGGCGGGATCTTCGCCGTTGGAGGAGCAGGACCACATGGGAGCGCAGGCGCGCGAGGAGCGCATCGCCGAGCTGCTGGAGCCGGTACTGGCCGAGGCCGGACTGGACCTGGAGGCCGTCGAACTCACACCGGCCGGCAAGCGACGGGTGCTGCGCGTGGTCGTGGACTCCGACAACGGGGTCGACCTGGACACGGTCGGCGAGGTCAGCCAGGAGGTGAACACCCTGCTGGACTCCTCCGACGTCATGGGCGCGCAGCCCTACGTCCTGGAGGTCACCTCGCCCGGGGTGGACCGCCCGCTGACCCAGCCGAGGCACTGGCGCCGTTCCCGAGGCCGCCTGGTGATCGCCTCCCTCGCCGAGGGCGGCAAGGTCACCGGGCGCGTCACCGGCGCCGACGACGACGGGGTCACCCTGGACGTCGAGGGCCAGCCCCGCACCTTCACCCACGCCGAACTCGGCAAGGGCAGGGTCCAGGTGGAATTCCGCCACGATGCCGACACCGACGCGGCGGACTAGAGGGGGAGCCCCGTGGACATTGACATGAGCGTTCTGCGCAGCCTGGAACGCGAGAAGGACATCTCCGTCGAACTCGTGGCCAAGGCCATCGAGGACGCGCTTCTGATCGCCTACCACCGCGAGGAGGGCCCGGAGAAGCGGGCCCGCGTCGAGCTCAACCGCTCCACCGGCCACGTGACCGTGTGGGTGGCCGAGACCGACGAGGACGGCGAGTCCGTCGGCGAGTTCGACGGCACCCCCACCGGGTTCGGCCGCATCGCGACCTCCACCGCCAAGCAGGTCATCCTCCAGCGTCTGCGCGACGCCGAGGACGAGCTGACCCTGGGCGAGTTCGCCGGGCGCGAGCACGACATCGTCTCCGGCATCATCCAGCAGGGCAAGGACCCCCGCAACGTGCTGGTGGACCTCGGCAAGATCGAGGCGGTCCTGCCCCCGCAGGAGCAGGTGCCCACCGAGACCTACACCCACGGCGAGCGCCTGCGCGCCTACGTCGTGCAGGTCCGCAAGGGCCACCGCGGCCCCTCGGTCACCCTCTCGCGCACGCACCCCAACCTGGTGCGCAAGCTCTTCGAGCTGGAGGTCCCCGAGATCGCCGACGGCACCGTGGAGATCGCGGCGATCGCCCGGGAGGCGGGCCACCGCACCAAGATGGCCGTCCACTCCAACCGCGGCGGGGTCAACGCCAAGGGCGCCTGCATCGGCCCGCTCGGCAGCCGCGTCCGCAACGTCATGGCCGAACTCCACGGGGAGAAGATCGACATCGTCGACTACTCCGAGGACCCGGCCGTGTTCGTCGCCAACGCCCTGTCCCCGGCGCGGGTCAACTCCGTGGAAATCCTCGACATGGCCTCCCGCGTCGCCCGCGTGATCGTGCCCGACTACCAGCAGTCCCTCGCGATCGGCAAGGAGGGCCAGAACGCCCGTCTGGCCGCACGTCTGACCGGCTGGCGCATCGACATCCGCTCCGACGCCGAGCCCGCCGGTGAGCCGGAACGGGAGGGCGCCGCCGAGGGCGACGACACCGCCGCGACGGGCTGATCGGGTCGCGCTCATGCCTCGACGCGATAGGGTGGCCCATGACGGTCCCGACCGCCCCGTGCGTACCTGCGTGGGGTGTCGGTCGCGGGCAGTCCAGTCCGACCTCGTGCGGCTGGTGGCCGAGGGCACGGTCATCAGGCCCGACACCCGGGGTCGTCTTCCGGGGCGCGGCGCCTACCTGCACCGCGATCGGCGGTGCTTCGAGCTCGCCGAACGGCGCAGGGCCTGGTCACGCGCCTACCGGAGGGGAGCGGGCGCCGACGGGTGGGACGTCTCACCCGTGGCGGCCCTGATCGACGCCGCCCCGCGTGGCGGATCGGGTCAACGTTCCCGATAGGGTTGGAATGTCTGGACCGACTTCTGGGTTGTACGGACCGAGGTCGGCGTCCAGTGCTGTGTCGGCACGCAGAAGCTGGCCCATTGTTGTGTAGCGATGAGGAAGCAGGTCGAGATTGCGATGAGCGCCTGATGAGTACGCAGCGATGAGTAACTCGAGCTAACGACGGTCCGGCACAAGCCCATGTCCCGGACCGAAGCTGAAGGAGAGTAGTGGCGAAGGTCCGGGTATATGAACTCGCCAAGGAGTTCGGTGTAGAGAGCAAGGCCGTTCTGGCCAAGCTCAACGAGATGGGTGAATTCGTCCGTTCGGCGTCCTCGACCATAGAGGCCCCCGTCGTACGACGCCTCCAGGAAGCTTTCAACAACGGTTCCGACGGCGGTCGCAAGGGTTCGGCTCCCAGGCCCGGCCCGCGTCCCGCCGCGGACAACGGTGCCGCCCCGAAGCCGGGTCCGGCCCCCAAGCCCGGCCCC
>NZ_QPFC01000250.1:0-1294 GCF_003427465.1 Nocardiopsis sp. TNDT3
CCACGCGGGGCGCCCACGCGAAGACGAGGGAGCCGCCGACGATGCCGAGCAGCATCCCGATGACGAAGCCGCCGAAGTTGGAGGTCACGAAGGACACCAGGGCGAGCATGAGCCCGACCACCCCGAAGAAGAGGTGCTGCGCGGGCTGGAACCAGCTCAGCGCTCCCAGGGTGATCAGCAGTACCGCGATGAGCGGACCCGACACACCGGCGATACCGGTGTAGGCGATCAGGTCGATGGGCAGGATCAGGCTCTGCGCGGCCGGTGCGACCAGCAGCTCGACTCCGGCGATGACGAGGAGGAGCCCGCCCCAGAACGGGCGGCCGCGCCGCCAGTCGCGCAGGCGCGCCCGGCCCCCGCGGAGCAGGGTCAGTGCGTGGGCCATGGGATCAGAAGCACTCGTGCTCGCCGGGCCGGACGGCCAGGCTCAGACCGGACAGCTTCAGGGATCCGGAGGTGACCGCCCAGGTGGTCAGCTCCATGTCGGAGACGGTGATGTTCTGGGACTGGAGGCCGAAGCCGCCCGCCGGTCCCTGGCCGCCCTCGGCCCGGTCCAGCGTGCTGGCGTCGCGGCCGATCTCGATGGAGCCGAACTCGGCGTCGCCCTGGAGCTGCTCGATGTCGAGGACGAGGTTGGTGCCCTGGACGGGGGTGGACTCGCCCGCGGTGATGACGAGGGTGGCCTGGCCGATGGGCAGGTCCCACAGGGAGGACATGCACAGGTTGGTCAGTTCGGCGGAGCCGACCGAGGACAGGCCGACCGGGCGGGAGGAGCCGTCGACGGAGGTGGCGGCGTCGCCGTACTGGGTGAAGCCGGTGCCGACGAGCTGGTCGGCGGACATCTTGAAACTGTCCCCGGACACCGCGAAGGAGGCGGCGAGCAGGCCCTGGGTGGTCATGCCTCCGAGGACCGCGGCGGCCGCGAACCCGGGGACGGCCACGAGGGCGAACCTGCGCCAGCGCGTCCCGCCACCGGCTTCGTGCTGCTCAGGCGCGTCCTGAGGCGCCTCGGACGCCTCGCCGGAAGCCTTGGGCATGAGTACCTCCAGTGTTCCGCCGCCCGTGGGCGGCGAGGGGGAGCCGAACTTGCGCCGAGGCACGCCACGTGTGTTACATGGAACACACCCTACTCGGCGGTAGTGACGAACATTACAATAGTTGTTGTCACATTTCTAGATGGCGCATTCAATGTTGCGGACCCGTATCCGGCGCACTACGGGAAACCGCGTCTGACCTGGAGAGAGTCCCACCGTGCCCCCAGAGCGCAGCACAGATCCCACCGCCACCCCCAGCT
>NZ_QPFC01000251.1:0-16581 GCF_003427465.1 Nocardiopsis sp. TNDT3
TGCGGCCAGCTCGGCGAGCGCCTCGGCCACCCCCCTCCCGGCGGCGCGCCCCGCCCAGGTACTCGGCCGCCGTCTCGGCGATCGCCTCCTCCGTGGCCAGCAGGTCGCTCTCGGCGCGCACCAGCAGCGCCTCGGGCGAGAGCTCGGAGTCGAGGGTGTACCAGAGCTGGGCGGCGAAGTCGCGCTCGCCCAGACGGGGGTCGGCGGTGGCGGTCTCCAGACGGTCCCGCAGCCAGGCGGCGTGCTCCTCCACGGCGGCCAGGGCGGCCTCGCGGGCCGGTTCCAGGGCGGAGGGCGCTCCCTCGGCCGGGGCGGGCACGTCGGAGGTGAGCATGGCGCGGGCCCCGGCCGCCTGGGCCAGGGCCGTCTCCACGTGCACGCGGGGCATGCCGGGGCCCTCCGACAGGCGCGAGCGCGCGGTGGCGAGGTGGACGGGCAGGGCCGCGCAGCGCGCGGCGAGCGCCGACAGGCGTTCGGGGAGGGGCAGGACCTCACGCTCCACGAGGGCGTGCAGGGCCTCGCCCGGCGAGTACAGCAGCGGATCCCACGTGTGCGGGCGCAGTTCCGCGGTGTGCCACAGGTCGGCGCTGACGCGGGTCCGCAGCACCTCCAGGTCGACCCGGTCGCCGGCCGGGATGAGGTCGGGGTCGATCTCGTCCAGGGATCCGAGGGCGTCGGTGAGCACGGAGACGCGGCGCACGTCGGCCTCGGCCGAGTGGTCGGACAGACGGGAGGCGCCACGGGTGTCGCCCAGGTCCAGCGCCCACTCGGGGGCGTCGTGGAGCAGGGAGTCGAGCACGCGCTCGGCCACCTCGCGGAACCGCCGGGTCATCGCCTCTGGG
Source organism: Nocardiopsis sp. TNDT3 (assembly GCF_003427465.1). Taxonomy (NCBI): domain Bacteria; kingdom Bacillati; phylum Actinomycetota; class Actinomycetes; order Streptosporangiales; family Nocardiopsidaceae; genus Nocardiopsis; species Nocardiopsis sp. TNDT3. Next base: position 843 of record NZ_QPFC01000251.1, read on the forward strand.
TCGGGCTGGGAGGAAGAGCTCATGGCGCCATGATGCCAGCACGGACGCCCGGTTCCCGTCCGACGGGAACCGGGCCGTGCTCTGTGCGGGACCCCGGCCCGGGTGGCCCTCCTAGCGCCAGGAGCTCTGGCCGCCCGTGGAAGTGGGCTGTCCGGCCGCGCCCTCGGGGTCCCCCACCGTGATGGCGTGCTCGACGAGGGTGATGAGCGTCGACTTGGTGGAGGCCTTGTCACGGGCGTCCACCTGGACGATCGGGATCTCCGGGCTGAGCGTCAGCGCGTCCCGGACCTCGTCGGCCGCGTGGGGGTAGTAGCCGTCGAACCCGTTGATCCCCACGATGAAGGGCAGACGCGCCTCCTCGAAGTAGTCGATCGCGGGGAAGCAGTCCGCCAGACGGCGGGTGTCCACCAGGACGACGGCGCCGATGGCGCCCTTGACCAGGTCGTCCCACATGAACCAGAACCGGTGCTGTCCGGGGGTGCCGAACAGGTACAGGATCAGGTCGGAGTCGAGGGAGACGCGGCCGAAGTCCATCGCCACGGTGGTGGTCTGCTTGTCCGGCGTCTTTGCGAGGTCGTCCACCCCGACGCTGGCGCTGGTCATGACCGCCTCGGTGGTCAGCGGCACGATCTCGGAGACGGAGCCAACGAATGTCGTCTTCCCGACACCGAAGCCCCCGGCGACGACGATCTTGACCGACGTCATCGCGTTCCCCCCAGCACCGCCTTCCTCGGCTGGGCTAGAGCTTGCGAAGTCCACTGAGCACCCTTTCAAGCAGGTTGGTGTTGGGACGGGCGTCGTTGTTGAGCGAGGACCTGATCTGGACCAGTCCCTGCTCGGACATGTCCGCCACAAGCACCCGCGCCACACCGAGCGGCATCCGCAACAGCGCGGAGATCTCCGCCACGGAACGCCATTCCCGGCACAGGTCGCTGATCGCCTGCCATTCGGGCGTCAGCGTCCCAGACTCGTTGCGGGCCGCCGCGGTGGCCGAGATCAGGGCTTCCAGGGGAAGCTGCGACTTCGGCTTGGTGCGGCCCTTGGTCACCGCGTAGGGACGGACCAGAGAACTGGGCGCGCTCCCCGCAGCGGATCGTTGGTCGTATGGTTGTTGGATTGGTCGGGGAACATCTCCGCCGCCCGGAACCGCCGGCATTCCCCCCGTGGGGGGACCGCTCGGCTGTTGTCCGAACCACGAGGCGCTCCCGGCATCTCTACTGTGAGGTGCCACCACTTCCTCCTGTCGGTGGTGGTTCAGTGGATTCCCGAGGTGCGCGCCGTTGGTGTCAGCGCCCGCCCCGCCCGCTCGACGAGCAGGGTCATCTCGTACGCGACCAGACCCAGGTCGCTCTCAGCCGACGCCAGGACCGCCAGGCAGGAGCCGTCGCTGATGGCCATGATGAGCATCAGCCCCCGCTCCATCTCCACGACGGTCTGGGCGACCGCTCCACCCTCGAACACCCGGGCAGCACCCTGCGTCAGGCTCGACAGACCGGAGGCGATGGCCGCCAGCTGGTCGGCCCGGTCCGCTGGGAAGCCCGCCGACGAGGCCAACGGAAGGCCGTCAGAGGAGACGACGATCGCGTGGGCGACATCGGGGACACGGTCGGCAAAGTCAGTGATCAACCAGTTGAGTTCATTCACCTGTCGACTCATCTGATCTCCTGTCCAGTTTCGCCGGCTGGTCTCTGGGCACTGCTACCGCCGGCACGGCATGTGACAGCACTGCCTCTACGAACTGCCCGGCCCCTCCCGTGGGGGTGGCCGGGAGTCTGGTGTTCTGCTCTCGTCGAGCTGTGGGTAAGACGCGTCCGAGAAGCTCGGTAGATGCTATTGCATCCAGCCCCCGGGATTAAGGGGGACCCCGTCCCGCCAGGTTCCACTGAGGTCACCCCTCCGTCGAGCCTTCCCCGAGTCGGTCCCGTCCCTCGCGGACGCCCTTCTGGAAGCCGGAGAAGCGGTTGCGGACGCGGTCCGCGCTGCGCGTGGGCATCTGCTTGAAGTTCTCCGGCTTGGGCGCCGTCCCCGGAACAAGGTTTGCCTTGGGAACGCGTTTTGGCAAGCCCGAGGGGGTCAGTCCGTCCGCCTTGGGCTCCGCCGCGGTCCGCGCGGCCTTCCAGCCGCGGTCGGCCTCGGAGGTCCACTCCTGGGTGGAGCGGGGGGCCTGGTCGGTGCTGGCCGGGGAGCGCTGCTCCTGGGCCGCCGGGACCTGCTGGATCGGGCCGGTCTCGGTCGTGTCCACCGTGGGGCCGCCGGTGCGGCGCTTGAACCAGTTGGACTCGATCGCGTCGAAGATCGGCAGCGAGTCGCTCTCCTCACCCGACGGGGTGGGAGGCACGACGGTGTTGTTCGGCCCCTGGGCGCCACCGTAGCGGCGGGAGAGGTAGGCGGTCGAGCCGTACCCCTCGCGGGAGTCGATACCGCCGGAGCGCCAGTTCCCGCCGTCCTGGGACGAGGGGATCGCCGGGAAGGTCTCGGTGTTGTCGTCGCGCTCGCGGGCCGCGGGGCGCTCGTGGGCGCCCATGTCGCGGCCGCCGAACGCGTGGCCCGAGCCGTTGCCGGAGAAGGCCCCGTTGCCCGCGGACGCGCCGTTGTCGGCGGGGGCTCCGGTGTGGCCGCCCGACTGCGCGCCGGCGCCGCCGAACGCGTCGTAGGACTCGTTCGCCGTGGAACGGAACGCGCCGGTGTCGGGTCGGCGGAACTCGCCCGTGTCGCCGGTGGGACGGCGGAAGGACCCCGTGTCGGAGGGCCTGCTGAAGGACCCGGTGTCCGTCGAGCGGCCCACGGAGCCGCCGCCGAAGGAGTCGCCGCGGGGGCTCGGGTCGAAGAAGTTGCGTCCGCCGGTCTCGGGCTGCGGGCGCTGGGGCTCGTCGTCCTCGGAGGCGTCGTAGGGGTCGACCACGGGCCGGCCGTTGGCTCCGCCGGAGGGGGAGCCGGTGGTCCCGGCTCCCCTGGTGGTGTCCCACACCGAACCGGTGCCGGTGTTGCCCCACAGGTCCTGGCCGCTGGGCGGGTGCTCCTCGGTGTGGGAGCCGGTGGTCTGGCGCCTGGGCAGGCCGCCCAGGTCGCCCGGGACGCTGCCGCTCTCCTGGGTCTGCCAGGGGTCGTTCGGCTCGACGGGCGCCGGGGTGGAGGCGAAGGCCGCCTCGGCGTCGGCGTAGGTGTTGGGCGCACCCGAGGTGAGCTCGGGACGGCTGTCCGCGCCGCCCAGGGCGTGCTGGCCCTCGACCGGGGTGATCAGCAGGTCCGGCGGGAAGATGACGTGCGCGGTGGTCCCGCCGCCGTGCGCCTCCTCAAGGCGCAGCCTGACGCCGTGGCGGTGGGCCAGGCGCGAGACCACGAACAGGCCCATGCGGCGCGAGACCGCGACGTCGATGACCGGCGGGGCGGCCAGGCGGGCGTTGATCGCCGCCATGTCCTCGGGCGCCATGCCGATGCCGCTGTCGGTGACGTCGACCTGGACGCCGCCGTTGTCGAGGGTCTTGGCGCTGACCAGGACCTCGGTGTCGTGCGGGGAGAACGAGGTGGCGTTCTCCACCAGCTCGGCGACCAGGTGGATGACGTCGTTGACGGGGCGGCCGAGCACCGAGATGTGGGAGGGGGCGCGGACGTTGACGCGCTCGTACTGCTCGACCTCGGAGACGGCGCCGCGCAGGACGTCGACCAGCGGGACGGGCTGGGCCCACTTGCGGGTGTTGTCCTGGCCGGACAGGACCAGCAGGTTCTCGTTGTTGCGGCGCATGCGCGTGGCGAGGTGGTCCAGCTGGAACAGGTCGGAGAGGCGGTCCGCGTCCTGCTCGGACTGCTCCAGGCCGTCGATGAGGCGCAGCTGCCGTTCCACCAGGGTCTGGCTGCGGCGGGACAGGTTGACGAACATCGCGTTGACGTTGCTGCGCAGCGCGGCCTCGTCGGAGGCCAGGGTGAGCGCGACGCGGTGGACGTCGTCGAAGGCGCGGGCCACCTCGCCGATCTCGTCGTGCGTGTCGACCTCGATCGGGGTGACCTTGACGTTCTCGGGGACCGTCCCGGCCTCCTGCATCCGGTTGATCGCGTCGGGCAGGTCGCGCTCGGCGACCCGGCGCGCGCCGTCCTCCAGGGCGCGCAGGGGGCGCACCAGGGAGCGGACCACGAGGGAGGTGAGGACGAAGACCGCCAGGAGCACGCCCGCGACGACGAAGAGGTCGATCAGGGCGCGGCCCATGGCCTCGTCGCGCAGGGTGTTGGCGTCGGCCGCGATGCCCTCGGCGATGCCCTCCTCGACCGTCTGGAGGCGTCCCAGGGCCACGTCGGCGATCTCGCGGTAGTCCTCGGGGCCGTCGTTGGCGGTCACACCGGTGAGGTCGTCGCCGCGGTCGGCGCGGTACATCACGCGCATGCGCATCGTGGAGACCTGGCTGACCTCCAGACCGGTGAAGTTGTCGTCGAAGATCTGCCGCTGCTCCTCGGAGGCGGCCTGGACGAAGTTGGAGATCTCGCTCTCGTAGCGGGCGCGAGCGGAGTCGATGGCCTCGGCGATACCGCCGGTCATCGTGTTGCGGGCCAGGGAGTGGCCCATCAGCGCGGTCTCGTAGGAGAGCTGGTCCCGGGCGGTGGAGAGCGCGGTCAGCGTGCGCACGCTCTCGCGCAGGTCGGTGTCGCCGGTCTCGTCCGCCATCGTCTGGTTGAACTCGGCCAGCGAGCGGGTGATCGTGCGGTACTTGGTGACCACCGGCAGGACGGTGATACGGGTCTCGTCGACCTCGGTGCGCAGGGCGTCCAGCGTGGAGAGCTGGCTGCGCATGCTGGACAGGCGGCTCGACGCGGTCTCGGTGTCCACCTCTCCCATGTCGTCCAGGCGGGCGGTGAGGGTCTGCTGGAGGTCGCGGGAGGCGTCGCGCTCCTCCTCCATCCGCTGGCGCAGCTCGTCCGAGCGCCGCGCGGGGTCGGCGTTGTCGGAGATGTAGACAGCGCTGGCGCTGCGCTCGTGGCCCAGCTGGTTGGCCAGCTCCACGATGAGGACGCCGACCTCGGCGCGGTCCTGGATGTGCGCGTGGGTGACGGTGGAGACCGCCGCCTCGTAGACCCGCAGGCCGCCGAGTGCCAGGGCTACCGCGGTGGGGATGACGATGAGGGCCACCAGTCGGGAGCGCACCCGCCAGTTACGTGGCCGCCACCAGTCGGCTCTGCGCTTGGGCGTGGCATCGGCATGTTCGGCCTGCGCTGCCTCGCTCTGCGCGCCGGCCCCGTTTTTCGTCGCTCGTGTCGACACGGACCCTCGCAACCTTTCGTGTCACCGCTTCGGGCGGCTGGTTGGACCCCAGGGTTGACCGCTCCAACCGAAGGCTCTTCGGGGAAATCGGTACAGACCAGGTGGTCCGCCGAGCCGGAAGCGGCGGGAATGTGGGGAGATGTGAAGACTGTCCGCTGGACTCGCCTGGGATGAGAGGAGCCGCGCACCCGAAGATCTCCGTAGGTGCGCGTGCGGTGGATAGCGTACCAATGGGCGCGAAGGACTCGCTTCGGCCGTTTGACGGCGATCGGTGGGATCTTCTTCCCTCGACCGGTACATAATGCCCGCCATTGTCGGCATTATGGCCGATGCACCAGGTCAGGGATAGCGTCCGAAACCACCCCGGGACTGAGGTAACTTTTTGGACACACCGCCAGCTTCCCCACCAACACCCCACCGACATGACATCGTGACAAGACGGTAGACGCAGGTCCCGGGGAGGAAGCGGAAATGCGTACCTCGTCATGTCCTGGATCACACACTCTCGGTGACAAAACGAAAACGGAGGGTCCCGCTCACGGGAAAACCCGCGGACCCTCCGTACGCGCCTTTTCGGTCAGTACCGCGCTCCCGGCCGGCCTCGCGGTGCTGCTCTGCCTCTCCACCGCCGCGCCCGGCGCCGCCTCCGACGGCGACGCGTCGGGGAGCGCGCTGGGGAGCGTTCGGGTGGAACTGGCCGCGCTGCGCGCGGGCATGGAGACCCTGCGCCAGGAGGCGTCGGAGAAGATCGAGCACTACGAGGCCGAGCGCGAACGCCTCACCGAGCTGACCGAGCGCAGCCGCGAGGCGCAGGAGCGCGCGGGGGAGGCCGACGAGCGCGGCGAGACGGCCCGCCTGGCCGCCGCCCGGCAGGCCGCCACCGCCTACAAGGGCGGCGAGCTGGGCATGGTCAACGCCTGGGCCGGACCCGAGGGGCCCACCGGGATGCTCGAACGGGGCGCCTACCTCACCCTGCTCGGTTCGCACCGGGAGGCCGACGTGGGCCGCGCCGAGGCCGCTCGGGTGGCCACCGACACCCTCGCCGGGATCGCCGAGACCGCGCGGACGGAGCAGGCCGAGGCGGTCGAGGACGCCAGGAGCGCCCGGGAGGACGCGGTGGAGGCCGTGGCCGACCAGGAGGCGGCACTGGAGGAGTTGCTGGAGGAGCAGACCCGGCTGGAGGCCCGGCTCGCGGAGGTGCGCGACGCCGAGGCCGCCGAGAGGCGCCGTGAGGAGGCCCTGCGCGACGCGCGGGCGGCGAACTCCTCCGGGGGGTCGGCGGAGTCCGCCGTCACCGCCGTTTCGGCGGAGGAGCAGGAGGGCGGGGAGGAGGCTCCGTCCGCGGAGGGCGCCGACCGGGGTTGCACCGGGGGCGTCGCGACCGCTCACGCCAACGGGCGGATCCCGGAGTCGGTGCTGTGCCCCCTGCCCCAGCCCGGCGAGCGGCTGCGCGCCGACGCGGCCGAGGCCTTCATCGAACTCGACGGGGACTACCGTGAGGCGTTCGGACGGCCGATGTGCGTGGCCGACTCCTACCGGCCCTACCACGAGCAGGTGCGCCTGTTCCAGGAGATGGTGCCCGGTATGGCCGCCCGGCCCGGCACCAGCCAGCACGGCCTGGGTCTGGCCGTGGACCTGTGCGGCGGCGTGAACCGACTCGGCACCGCCGAGCACCAGTGGATGCTGGCCCACGCGCCCGACCACGGTTGGCACAACCCGCCCTGGGCCCGGGGCGGCTTCGAACCCTGGCACTGGGAGTTCACGCCGTAGCGCCTGACCACCAGGGTGCGCCGGGGCCCGCCCCTTCCGCCGGGATCCCGTACCCGTGGCGGGCTCCGGACGCCGACCACGGCCACCGGTACGGGATCACCGCGGGTCGGGACTGCCGTGACACGCCAACAGCGTTTCTGGCCGGCCCACCGGGGAGCGCCGCGGTCGCGGTCAGACCTGGGAGCCGACCCGGACCTCGAAGGTGCCCAGGACGTCGGCGTCCACGAACAGCTCGTCGTCGGTCTCCAGCGGCGGTGTCGCCACCGGCAGCAGCGCGCGCACCCGCCCGGGGCCCGACACCAGCCACTCGTGCGCGGGGTCGGCCAGGCCCCGGCCCAGCTCCCCCTCCTCCACCGAGGCGCTCACGTTCAGCGGCTCCCCGGGCACCTCGTCGGCGGTGGTCAGCACCGGTCCCAGGGTCAGCTGCACCGGCTGCCCCTCGCCGTCCAACCACAGGCAGGCGGGCGTGTAGGCGCTCACCGACGCCCCTCCCCCGGCGACGGCGGCCACGCCCACGCGGGCCGAACTCGCCCGGGGCGGCACGGCGTCGTCCGAGCCCCGCACCAGTTCCGGGGGGATCCGCCAGACGTCGTCGCCCGCCCGGACCGGCACCGGCTCGGCGGGGACCAGCGGGGCGCACATGCGCGCCTCCGGCTCGACGATGATCTCGATCGGCGCGGCGACGGCGCGTTCGTGGGCCCCGGCCAGGGCGTCGCCACCCGCCTCCAGCAGGTCGGCGAGGCGGACGGGGTCGGGGCTGCCCAGCACGTCGCCGTCGTCCAGGGCTCCGACGCGCTCGCTGCCGCCGCTCGGCGACAGGTAGGTCACCCAGCGCATGTGCTTCTCCTTGTCCACCGCGGAAGGGGCGTCGCGCCCCCGCTCAGAGGACGGCGGTGGGACTGTGCTCCTTGCCCGTGCCCGCGCACCCGCGGCAGGGCTCGTCGACGCGCAGCCAGACGATCACCCCGCTGCCGTCGCGGTGCGGCCGCTCGGGTCGCCACCAGCCCGTGCCGGAGCAGAACCGGCACTCGACGCCGTCCCGCTCGCACCATCCGCACGAGGAAATCGCACACCTGCTGTGTGTCGGTTCCCGCTCCATGCGCTCCCACCGTCTCCCGCGAAATCGCGACCAGCCTTGCACAGTCACCGCGCCGCGTCCACCCGGGAGGGCGTGAACGGGCGGGTCAGAGCGCTGCGGGAGGGTGCGCGCGGGCCCCGGCGGCTCCGGGAGGCCCCGCGGCTCAGCCGGACTCGCGCACGACCAGGTGGGTGCCGAGCATGACGGTCTCGGCCTCCGTCGTGCGGGGGATCGCCACGTCCACCAGCAGCCGCGCCATCTCCTGCCCCATCTGCACCGTGGGCTGGTGGATGGTGGTCAGCGGCGGGTCGCTGTGCTGGGCCATGACGGTGTCGTCGTAACCCACCAGGGCCACGTCCTCAGGAACTCTCAGGCCGCGTGCGCGCAGCACCCGCAGCCCGCCGAGCGCCATCATGTCGGAGGCCGCGAACACCGCGTCGGGCTCCAGCCCGGTGCCCAGGAGCCGCTCCATCGCCTCGGCTCCCCCCTCCACGCTGAAGTCGCCCTGCACGACGAGCCTGTCGTCCACCTCCAGTCCGGCGGCGGCCATGACCTCGCGGTAGCCGCGCAGGCGCTCCACACCGGCGTTCATGTCCAGGGGGCCGGTGATGGCGGCCACCCGTCGGCATCCGCGCTCCAGGAGGTGGCGGATGGCCATCCGGGCCCCGCCGATGTTGTCGATGTCGACGCAGTAGGGCGCGGGCTGTTCGGGCGAGTGCGGGCGACCGCCGTGGACGACCGGCACCCCGGCCTCGTCCAGACGGGCCGAGAGCGGATTGTCGCTGTGCAGGGAGATCAGCAGCGCGCCGTCCACGTGGAAGCCGCTGAGGTAGTCGCCCACGCGCTTGTGCTCGGCCTCGGTCCGGGCCGTGGTGAGCATGAGCTGCAGGTCGCGCTCGTGCAGGACCGAGCTCACTCCGCGGATGATGTCGGCGAAGAAGGGGTCGGAGAACAGCCGGTCCCGGGGCTCGGAGACGACCAGCGCGATCGTGTCGGTGCGCCTGGTGACCAGGGTGCGCGCGGCCTGGTTCGGGCTGTAGCCGAGTTCGGCGATCGCGGCGTGCACGGCCTCCCGGGTGCGGGGGCTCACCTGCGCGGACCCGTTGATCACCCGCGAGACGGTCCCTCGTCCGACCCCGGCGCGCTGCGCCACCATCTCCAGGGTCGGACGCTTCCGACCAGCACCGGTCTTGGCCACTTCGAGGCTCCCTCTGGGATCGTGTCCCGCCGTCCCGGGGGCTGCTTCCCCGGGGCGGCGGCGTGTGCGACGGGCATCCACGGTCATACCCGCCCGGAACGACTGTGTGGGGTGCCCCTTGGGACACCCCACGGTCCTTCCGCGGTCCGGCGCAATCCAGGACGTGCTCGGCGGGGCGCCCGCCACGCGGCGGGCGGCGTCCGCCGGACGCGTTACTGGCGCTCGGGGAACTGCCCCGTCTTGGCCAGTTCGGCGTACCAGTGACCGCTGTCCTTGATGATCCTGCGCTGCGTCTCGTAGTCGACGTGCACGATGCCGAACCGGCGGGAGTACCCCCACGCCCACTCGAAATTATCCAGGAGCGACCAGGCGAAGTAACCCCGCAGGGGCACTCCGGCCAGGACGGCCTCCTTGGCCGCCCTCAGGTGGCCCTCGTAGTAGTCGATCCGGTCGGTGTCGTTGACCTCGCCGGCCTCGGTGACGGTGTCCTCGAAGGCGCACCCGTTCTCGGTGACGTAGAGGTCGATGCCGCCGCTCTCCCCCGCCAGGCGGGAGAGCACGTCGTACAGGCCGGTGGGGTCGATCTCCCAGCCCATGTGCGTGACGGGCAGCCCCTGCGAGACGTGCACCTCCTCGGGCTCGGCGCCGAGCCACGCGCCGCCCTCGCCGCTGACCAGCGCGGGGTCCAGGCCCTTGGCCGAGGCGGCGACGAACTCGGGCGAGTAGTAGTTGACGCCCAGGAAGTCCAGGGGGGCGGAGGTGATCTCCAGGTCGCCGTCCTGGATGAAGGAGAAGTCGCTGACGCCGGCGAGGTCCTCCCTGACGTCCGCGGGGTAGCGGCCCTTGAGCAGGGGGTCGGTGAAGATGCGGTTGCGCACGCCGTCGGCGCGGCGGGCGGCGCGGGCGTCCGCGGCGCTGGGGCCGTGGGGCCGGATGACCGCCTGGTTGTGGGCGAGGCCCACCCGGGCGGGGTGGCCGGTGGAGCGGATCGCCTCGGCGGCCAGGCCGTGGCCCAGCAGCAGGTGGTGGGCGGCGGCCAGGGCCGCGGCCGGGTCCTTGTGGCCCGGCGCGTGGTGACCGTTCTCGTAGCCGAGGAAGGCCGAGCACCAGGGCTCGTTGATGGTCATCCAGTTGCTGACGCGGTCGCCGAGGGCCTCGGCCACGACCTGGGCGTAGTCGCGGAAGCGGTAGGCGGTGTCGCGGTGGGGCCAGCCCCCCGCGTCCTCCAGCGGCTGGGGCAGGTCCCAGTGGTAGAGGGTCGCCCAGGGCTGGATCCCGGCCGCCAGGAGGGTGTCCACCAAGCGGTCGTAGAAGTCGATCCCGGCCTGGTTCACGGCGCCGGTGCCCTCGGGGATGATCCGCGGCCAGGCGACGGAGAAGCGGTACGCGCCCAGGTTGAGCTGGGTCATGAGCGCGACGTCGTCGGCGTAGCGGTTGTAGTGGTCGTCGGCGGGGTCGCCGGTGTCTCCGCCCAGGACCTTGCCGGGCGTCTCGGCGAAGGTGTCCCAGATGCTGCGGCCGCGGCCGTCGGCGGTCGTGGCGCCTTCGATCTGGAACGAGGCGGTGGCCGCCCCCCAGAGGAAGCCCTCAGGGAAATCGTTGCGGTTGTTCACTGCTGGTGTACGCACCTTCCATGACGAGGGGACATCGTTTTGGGAGCGCTCCCATAAAAGAAACAGAGAAGTACCTTGATGTCAATCAACAGCCTTGTCACCGCAATCCAAACGTTACGGGCAGGCGGTGACGGGGACGGTTCCGGAACGCCCCGCCCGGGCGTCCCGGAAGCGGCCCCGCGGCGCGGCCTCCGCGCGGCGAAACCCCGCGGTGCGGCCCGCGGAGCCGCCCGGGGCCGCCCTCAGTCGCCCTCCCCGCCGACGGGGACCACGACGCCCTCCCAGCGCTCCTCCATGAACGCGCGCACCTCGTCGCTGTGCAGGAGTTCGTCGAGCCGGGCGATCTCCTCGTCGCCGATGTCGTGCGTGGCCACCACCAGCCCGTTGGCGTAGGGGTTGTCCTCGGTCTCCTCCCAGGCCAGCACGTTGGCGGTGGAGACCAGGTCGGCCTCCAGGGCGTAGTTGCCGTTGACCACCGCCGCGTCCAGGTCCTGGAGCGAGCGCGGCAGCTGGGCGGCCTCCACCGGGGTGACCGTGACGTCGAGCGGGTTGTCCTCGATGTCGTCGACCGAGGGCGCCTCCTCGCCCGTGTCGGCCAGGGTGATGACGCCCTCGGTGTCGAGCAGGTCCAGGGCCCGGCCCATGTTGGAGGTGTCGTTGGGCACGCCGATCTGCGCGCCCTCGGGCAGGTCGGCCAGGTCGGTCAGCTCCTGCGAGTAGACGCCGAAGGCCTCCAGGTGCACGTCCGTCACGTAGCTCAGGTCCGCGTCCGGGTTGCCCTGGAGGTACTCCTCCAGGAACGGCCGCGTCTGGTAGTAGTTGGCGTGCAGTTCGCCCTCGGCCAGCGCCGCGTTGGGCTGGTTGTAGTCGGTGTACACGGACACGTCCAGGGCCAGCCCCGCGTCGGCCGCCAGGTTCTCGTCCACGAACTCCAGGATCTCGGCGTGCGGCATCGGCGTGGCGCCGATCCTCAGGACGGTCACGTCCTCCCCGCCGGTCTCCTCCCGGGCCCGTTCGCTGGGGCTGCCGCAGGCCGCCAGCAGGGCCGCCGCCGTCGCCGCGGCGGCGCCCCGCACCGCGCGCCTCCTCGCGTCCTCGGTCATCGCCGTCTCCCTCCGTGTCGCCGGGACAACTGGTGGGGGGAGGGGGTCGTCCTCTGTGTGTACCCCGTCGCGTCAGCGCCGCGCCAGGCGGCGCACCAGCAGGTCGCCCAGGCTCTGCGCGATCTGCACGATGACGATGAGCAGGATGACGGTGGCCCACAGGTAGTGGTCGTTGAAGCGCTGGTAGCCCTCGCGGATGGCCAGGTCGCCCAGGCCTCCGCCGCCGATGGCTCCGGCCATCGCCGAGTAGGAGATGAGGGTGACCACGGTCATCACCAGGCCCGCGATGAGGCCGGGCATGGCCTCGGGCAGCATCACCTTGCCCACGATGGTGACGCGGCGGGTGCCCATGGCGTGCGCGGCCTCCACGACCCCGCGGTCCACCTCGCGCAGGGAGGTCTCCACCAGGCGGGCGAAGAAGGGGATCGCGCCGATGCTCAGGGGTACGATCGCGGCCGTGGGGCCCAGGGTGGTGCCCACCAGCAGGCGGGTCAGGGAGAGCACGGCCACCATCAGGACGATGAACGGCAGGGAGCGGCCGATGTTGACGACGGCGCTGAGCACGGCGCGCACGGCGGGGGCGGGGATGAGCCCTCCCCGGTCGGTGGCCACCAGCAGCACGCCCAGCGGCAGGCCGAACAGGACGCTGACGACGGTGGCCCACCACACCATGTAGACGGTGTCCAGGGTGCCCAGCCACAGGTCGGGCCACATCGCGGGCCAGGCCTGGACGAACGCGACGACGGCGTCCCAGGGTCCGGCCGCCCCGGTGGCGGCGGCCAGGTGCAGGACGTCGGCGGGGTTGGTGCTCACTTGCGGGCCTCCTCGACCAGCAGGCCGTGCTCGGACAGGTAGGCGAGCGCCTGGTCGCGGCGGTCGCCGCGCAGGTCCACGCTCAGGCGGCCCACGGACTGCCCGGCGACCTCCTCCACGCCGCCGCCCAGGATGTTGACGTCCACGTCGAAGCGGCGGGTCAGCTCGGACATGAGCGGCTCGTCGAAGGAACGCGGGTAGGTGACGTAGACCGTGTCGGGTCCGCCGTGCGCGGGCAGCGGGAAGAGCGAGCGCGCCAGCAGCGAGCCGGGGGTGCCGATGAGGTCGAGCACCCGGCCCGACTCCAGGAACGCGCCGCTGTCCATGATCGCCGCGGAGTCGCAGATCCGCTTGATCACGTCCATCTCGTGGGTGATCAGCAGGATGGTCAGGCCCAGTTCGTCGCGCAGGCGGCGCAGCAGGGCGAGGATGGCGTCGGTGGTGGCCGGGTCGAGCGCGGAGGTGGCCTCGTCGCTGAGCAGCACCTTGGGGTCGGAGGCCAGCGCGCGGGCGATGCCCACCCGCTGCTTCTGGCCGCCGGAGAGCTGGGAGGGGTAGGCGCGCGCCTTGTCCCCCAGGCCCACGAGTTCGAGGAGTTCGCCCACGCGCCTCCTGCGGCGGGCGCGGTCGACGCCGGAGACCTCCATGGGGAAGGCCACGTTGCCCGCGACGGTGCGCGAGGACAGCAGGGCGAAGTGCTGGTGCACCATGCCGATGCGGCGGCGGGCGACCCGCAGCCGCGCGCCGCGCAGCGCGGTGAGCTCCTCGCCGTCGACCCGGACCGTTCCGGCGTCGGGGCGCTCCAGGAGGTTGACCGAGCGCAGCAGGGTGCTCTTGCCCGCGCCGCTCTGGCCGACCACACCGAAGATCTCGCCGGGCTCGACGTGCAGGTCGACCCCGTCCAGAGCGGTCACCCGGTGCTTCTTCAACCTGTAGGCCTTGTGGAGGCCCACTGCGTCAATCACGGTGTTCCCATCGACGTCTGGCGGTGGTGTGGCGCCCGGCGGGGATCCGGCGCGGGTCCGTCGCCCGCGTCCGAGCGTACGGAGCGCCCCGCGGGCGCGGGCGGCGGCGCGCCGGTGGTCGGGCGGGCGCCGGTGGCGGCGCGCCCGCGCGGGGCGGCCGGTCGGGGGACGCGCCGCTCCCGGCGGCGGTCTCCCCCTACTCCCCGGTGTCCGGGGGCTGAGGGCGGGTCCACGGGACCGGGCGGACACGACAGCGTCCGCCGGGCAGCGGAAGACACCGCTCGGCGGTGTCCGACCGCGTGGGAGCGGTGGTCGCTGGGTCGTGCACGGGAGCCTTCACGTTTCCTACTCAACCACGGGGAAAAGGGTCGGTTCACCCGATTTCGCTGTTCGCGCCGGGTTACCTCCACCACATCGGGGCTCCCGTGGCACGGTGGATTCGTCCCGTCCCTCCCGAATAACCGCGCGAGTGCCTACACTCATGACGGTCCCTTTACTCCCGCCCCCGGCTCACGGGTGTGCGCGGGAGGCCAGGGCCGAAGGCCGCTCCCGCGGCTGTCGGCCCCCTGGGGAAACAACGAGAAACAGCGCCCGCTCCGCTCCCGTGCCAGGGGGCCGCGCGGGCCCGAGGAGCGACCACACCGTGCAGCCCGACGACCTGAGCCGAGTGGACGAATTCGCCGACTTCTGGGCTCCCGACCCTCCCGAACTCAGCTGGCCGGACCGCGCCCGGGCCCTGGCGGGGTTCCTCGCCGCCGCGGCGCGCCCGGGCCGCGGGCGTGTGGCCGCGCTGGCGGTGGCCGTGCTGGGGAGCTTCCTGTTCGCGCCCCAGGGCACGGCGGTGGCGGCGCCGGTGCCCGCCGAGCCGGAGGACATGGGCGCCCTCCAGGATCGCGCGGAGGCCCTGAGCGAGGAGTTCAACGGCGAACTGCGCGACATGGAGGGCGTCATCCAGGAGGCCGAGCGCGCCGAGGAACGGGCCCAGAGCACCCGCGAGGACGTGGAGGAGGCGCGCGAGCAGGTGCGCGCCCTGGCGGTGGCCACCTACACCAGCAGCGGGATCGGCCTGTCCATGTCGCTGTTCGTCGAGGCCGACCCCGACGAGGTCATCGACCGCGCGGTGGTGATCAACTACCTGTCCACCAGCAACCAGGACAAGATCGACCAGCTCAGTGAGGCCCTGGAGCGCGACGAGACCGCGCAGCAGAACGCCGAGGAGCAGCTGGCCGCGGCCGAGGAGGACCTGGACGAGCTGGAGGGGCGCCGCGAGGAGGTCCAGGAGATGATCGCGGACCACCCCGTGCAGCCGATGGGCGGCCAGTACAACATCACCCCGCGCACCGAGCAGATGCGCGAGCTGATCATCGAGAAGTTCGGCGAGGGCACAGACGTGGGCGGCGTGGGCTGCTACCGGGAGGTCGGCGGCTGGGTGGTCGGCGAGCACCCCAAGGGCCGCGCCTGCGACTTCATGGTGGACCCCAACGGGAACACGCCCTCACAGGAGCAGATCGACCGCGGCTACGCGATCGCCGAGTGGGCCCAGGAGAACGCCGACCGCCTCGGCATCATGTACATCATCTACCGGCAGCAGATCTGGGACATCCGCCGTGGTGACGAGGGCTGGCGCGACATGGCCGACCGCGGCAGCATCACCGAGAACCACTTCGACCACGTGCACATCTCGATGTTCTGATCCGGCGGCGCCCGCGACGGACGCCCCATTACCCCGCGCGGGGCGCGACCGCGCGGGGAACGGCGTCACGATTGCGTCACGTGCGGGATGAGTTCCTGCACAACCGACACAAAACAGTGACGATTCACCCTGCTACCCCCGGTCTGACCTGCCCAGGGGACACCACTCACAGCTAGGATGCACACGTCCCGGCCCGGACCGAAGGACGCCTTCGGCTCCGCCCGGCCACCGCCCCCGGTGGCCGGTCCCCCGGTCCAC